>NZ_VWWH01000011.1:0-134038 GCF_011753045.1 Burkholderia sp. Ap-955 | reverse complement strand
AACCTGTTACTGTTTTCGGTTCAGTTAAGAACCGGTCGCTCACTCAAAGCTGACAGGAATATGAATCACTTCATAAACCTGACTTACTTTAGTGTGAGACTCTTGATACTTTCGCTATCTGATCCGAGGATCAGCTCGCTTCCATCAAGCGCCCACACTTATCGGCTGTTAATTTTTAAAGAGCGTTTCTGCGAGGAACTTCGTGTTTCTCAGCAGCGCTGCGTTTTCAGCAGCAGAGAAGCGAGATTATGAACCGTGTTTCGCAGTTCGTCAACAACTTTTTTACTGCATCGTTGCGACTGCGGGGCTCAACTTCCAGGCCAGCTGCGCGCTCCAGACTCCAGCGCACCACCCGCCCTGCTTCCCTTCTCCCGCGCCGTGTTTCCGTTAGCGCGAAAGAGGCGTGATTGTAGGCAGCCTCTTCGATCTGCGCAAGGGGTTTCTCAAAAAATATAAGGCCCCGCACGCTGCCGCGTGCGGGGCCTTATATAGAAGCAGCCGAACCGTCAGGCCGCGCGCACCTGGCGCGCGACGATCTCCATATAGTGATCGAGATCCGGCGTCGCCTTGCCTTCTTCCTTCGCCGTATCGTCCCAGCGGCGCAGACGCAGCGCGTCCTCCGCGAACGGGCGCTGCAGGAACGCCGCCGTCTCCTCTGCACTGAAGATGCCGCCCTGCAGCGCGAGGCTGCGCACCGAGTCCGGCGACAGGCTCTCGAAGTAGCCGGCGTCGGTGCGGCACAGGCAGCGCTTCGCGTCGACGTGCAGCCGGATCGGCTCCAGCACCGCGTCGGAAAACAGCGGCCGCAGGAACGGCAGCACGTAATACTGATGCAGATCGTCGATCCCGCGCGCGCTCGGCGTCTCGCCCTGGCGATTCAGCAGATGCCCGAGGTCATGCAGGAATGCCGCCGCGACCAGCGCTTCGTCAGCCCCCGCCTCTTCCGCCAGCAATCCGCTCTGCAATGCATGCTCGAGCTGCGTGACCGGCTCACCGCTATAGGCCACATGGCCATGCTCGCGATACAGCCCGTGGATCTCTTCCATCGTCAATGCCATTCGTTCACTCCCAAGGCAGCGAAAACGTCTTCAGGTTCGTGAAGCTCTTCATCGCCTCCTGAACGCCTTCCTTGTAACCGAGCCCCGAATCCTTGATCCCGCCGAACGGCGACAGCTCGATCCGGTATCCGGGCACTTCCCAGACATTCACCGTGCCGACGTTCAGCTCGTTCACGAACCGCACGACCGCCGCCGTGCTGTCGGTACAGACGCCCGACGACAGTCCGAACGCCGTCCCGTTGCTGATCCGGATCGCGTCGTCGATCGTATCGAACGTGATCACCGGCGATACCGGCCCGAAGGTCTCCTCGCGCACGATCGTCATCGATGGATCGACGTTGTCGAGCACCGTCGGCGCATACAGCGCGCCGCGCCGCACGTTGCCGGTCAGCAGGCGCGCGCCCTGCGCCACCGCCGCTTCCACGCGCGCCTCGAACAACCGCGCCGCTTCCTCGTCGATCACCGTGCCCATTTCGTTGGCGGGATCGAACGGATCGCCGTATTTCCATGCGCGCGTCTTCTCGACGAGCAATTCGGTGAACGCCGGCGCGATCGAACGCTGTACCAGCATCCGCTTGACCGCCGTGCAGCGCTGGCCCGAATTCCGATACGAGCCGAGCACGGCCAGCGACGCCGCGCGTTCGAGATCCGCATCGTCGAGGACGATCAGCGGATCGTTGCCACCCAGTTCCAGCACGATGCGGCGGTAGCCGGCCCGCGCGGCAATCGCCTTGCCGATCGCCACGCCGCCCGTAAAGGTAATCAGCGACGCATGCGGGTGCGTGACGAGTTCGTCCGCGATCTCGCGCGGCTCGCCGGTCAGCACCTGCAGCATCGGCTCCGGCAGCCCGGCTTCATACAGCAGATCGGCCAGGTAGAACGCCGACAGCGGCACCTTCTCCGACGGCTTCACGATCACGCGGTTGTTGGTCGCGATCGCCGGCGCGATCTTGTGCGCCACCTGGTTCATCGGATGATTGAACGGTGTGATCGCGACGATCACACCGTCGAGCGGCTGCCGCTGCGAGAACACGCGGCGCGCCTTGCCGTGGGGCGTCAGGTCGCACGAGAAACTCTGCGCGTCGTCGCGCAGCGCCTCGACCGCCGCAAACTTCAACACGTCGGCCACGCGGCCGATCTCGTAGCGGGAGTCCTGTTTCGACAGCCCCGATTCGAGCGTGATCAGGTCGGACGCTTCCTCGGTGCGCTCGCGCAACAGTGCGGCCGCACGCTCGAGGATCTGCGAACGCTCGTACCGCGTGAGCTTCGGC
Organism: Burkholderia sp. Ap-955; assembly: GCF_011753045.1. Classification (NCBI taxonomy): domain Bacteria; kingdom Pseudomonadati; phylum Pseudomonadota; class Betaproteobacteria; order Burkholderiales; family Burkholderiaceae; genus Burkholderia; species Burkholderia sp. Ap-955. The sequence goes on along the minus strand of NZ_VWWH01000011.1, from coordinate 131,709 downwards.
CGATACGCCATCGCGTAGTCGAATGCCGCGCGCACATCGTCGACGCTCGCCAGCGGCGCCGTCCCGACGCGTGTACCCGTGTAAGGGTCCATGACGTCGAGCGTGCGTTCCCGCGTCGCGCGCGTGCCGCACCAGCGCAGCGCCTCCGCGCGAAACGCCGGGTGATCGAGTCGGGGATGAGCCATCATGTCGCGACCCGGTTCAGCACGAAATCGAACACGTCGAAGTTGCGCGGCCGACGCGCAGAATCGGCCGGCTCGATACGGCGATTGAACAGCAGCGGTACTTCCTGCTCTGACACGCCGCCATGCGAACGCAGCGGCACCGTGAGGCCCGACAGATCGTGTTCGCGCTCGCGCGTGCCGAGCGTCATGTCGCGGCGGCCGATCACGACGAGATCGCCGATCCGGTCGGCCGGCAGCTCGAAACGGGCGGCGGCTTCCGCGTTGTCGAGCACGAGTTCGACGCCGTCGAGGTCGCCGACACGCCACATCGCCTCGGCCCGGTCGACGCCCGGCGCCAGATAGATGGTCGCAAACGAGCCGAGCGCGCCATGGTGCACGACGTACGGATCCGTGATCGGCAGGATCACGCGCGCAGCCTGCGCGCCGTACCAGCCGTCGAATGCGTCCTGTAGATAGATGACGTTCGGCCGGCCCGTCGCGGGATCGTGCTTCGCGTTCATCCCGTGGTCGGCCGTCAGCCCGATCGCCCAGCCGAGCGCGTCGAGCTGCGCGAGGTAGCCGTCCATCATCGCGTAGAACGCGTTCGCGCCGGCACTGCCCGGCTCGCACTTGTGCTGCACGTAATCGGTGGTCGACAGGTACATCAGGTCGACCTGACGCGTCTGCGCAAGCCGCACGCCGGCCGCGAACACGAATTCGGACAACGCCGCGCTGTAGACGTCCGGCGACGGCAGGCCCACCCAGTCGAGCACGTCGACGATCCCGTTTTCCGCGAGATTCGCTTGCGCGGCCTTCTCGGCCGAAAAGCAGATGCCGTTCAGCTGCCAGCCGAGCAGCCGGCGCAGCTTGTCCTTCGCCGTCACGACGGCAACCCGCGCACCGGCGTCGGCCGCCGCCGCGAGCAGCGTGCCGGCCCGCAGGTAGGCCGGGTCGTTCATCATGACTTCGGCGCCGCGCCCGCCGTCGGCGGCCGGATCCCAGAAGTAGTTGCCGCAGATGCCGTGGACCGACGGCGGCACGCCGCAGACGATCGACAGGTTGTTCGGGTTGGTGAAGGTCGGCACGACACAATCGGCGCGCCAGGCCGTGCCTTCCGCGATCATCCGGCCAATGAACGGCGCGACGCCCGCTGCCACCGCCCGTTCGAGATAGTCGTACTCGCAGCCGTCGACGCAGACGACCACGGTCGGCTCGACCGGCAGCCGGTAGTGCCGGCCGTTGACGTCGACGGAACGCCCCGCAAGCCCCGTCGATGCGCCGGCTGCCGACGCTTCGCCAGGCTGGCGCAATGCGAACGCGGCGTTCATGATGCCACCCGCTTGCCGCGCGGCACGCGCGCAGCGATCAGCAGCAGCGCCGCGAGCGACGCGCCGAGCATCAGCAGTGACAGTGCCGATGCCGGAAGGTAATACCCGCGCTCCACCTGGCCGATCACGACAATCGGCACGGTGGCGAAGCCGGGCGGATAAACCGTCAGCGTCGCGCCGAGCTCGCCGAGCGACAGCGCAAAACCGAGCGCGAGGCTCGCGCGCAGCGCCGGCACGAGCTGCGGCAGCAGCACGCGACGCAGCACCATCGCGGGCGGCGCACCGAGGCTCGCCGCCGCTTCGCGCAGCACGGTCAGTTCCGGACGCAGCGCAGCGGCCGCGCAGCGATAGCAGAACGGCAAAATCAGCGCGAGCTGCACGAGCACGACGATTGCCGCTGAGCTCGACAGGTCGACCGGCTTCTGGTGATACGCGATCAGCACCGCGAGCCCGAGCACGACACTCGGCACACCGTTCGGCACCATCACGAGCGCATCGACCACCGCGCCGAGGCCGCGCCGGTCGCGCCCTTCGAGCGCCAGCGCAAGCCACAGCCCGAGGATCGTGCCGACTGCCGACACGCCGAAGCCGATTTCCAGGCTCGTCAGCAGCGCGTCGTATTCCGGCGACCCGAGACGCTCGAACCAGCGCAGGCTGTAGCCGGCCGGCAGGATCGTGCCCGACCACTGCGTCGACACGCTCGACAGCGCGACGACGATGACGGGCAACACGAACAGCCAGAAGCACGCGAACGCGGCCAGCGCGAGCGCCACGCGCGACGCATGCTTGAGCACCGTGTCGCCCCAGCCGATCTGGTGGCGCGGCACGGCTTGCCCGATACGAAATTCAGCGGACATCGTTTCCTCCCGTCGCACGCCGGTTCACCCGGCGATAAACCGCATACAGCGCCAGCGACAGCGCGAGCATCACGACCGCTCCGGCCGACGCGGTCGGCAGGTCGAGGTCGACGGTCGCGCTGCTGTAGATCGCAACCGGCAGCGTCACGAGCCGCGCGCTGCCGAGCACGAGCAGAATCCCGAATTCGTTCAGCGTCAGCAGGAAACACAGCACGGTACCGGCGGCGATGCCCGGCCACGCGATCGGCAGCACGACGCGGCGCGCCAGCATCCAGCCGGACGCGCCCAGGCTGCGCGCGGCCTCGATCAGCCGCAGGTCGAGCGTCGCGAACGACGCGAGCGTCGGCCGCACGACGAACGGCGTATAGAACACGGTCTGCGCGAGGATCACGCCGCCGATGCCGAACAGGAAATCGAGCGGCGGATTCTCGAGATGGAACAGGTGCTGCAGCGCGATGCTGATCGAGCCTTGCGAGCCGTACAGGAAGATCAGCGTGAACGCGACGAGGAACGACGGGAACGCGACGTACAGTTCCAGGAAACGCGTGACGAGCGATGCGCCCGGAAACGGCTTGAAGAACAGCAGCGCGGCCAGCAGTACGCCGAGCACCGACGCGGTGCCGGCGCTCGCGAACAGCACGCCAAGTGTGGTCAGCAGCACGCTGCGCGTATCCGGGTTGCCGAAGAACGTGCGGTACGCGGCGAAACTCAGCCCGTGGTCGCCCGACACGCTCAGCAGCACGAGCCGCACCAGCGGATAGACGACGAGCGGGCCCAGCAGGACGATCGCGAGCGCGGCCAGGTGCAGGTCGCCCATGCGCTTGCGGCGCCGCGCGGCGGCGGCGTGCGCGGCGGCCGACGCGAGCACGTGCGGCGGCAGGCCGGCTTCAGGGCTCGATAAGGACGACATCGTCTGCCTCGCAATGCAGGGAAACGCGCGCACCGCGCTCGGGAGCCGCACCGCGGCCGCGTTGCATCGTGACACGCACGGGCTCGTCGGGGGCCGCATCGATCGTGACCGCGATCGACAGGTCCGCGCCCTGCCATTCGACGGACGACACCGTGCCGTGTAGCCCGCCCGCGGCCGGCGGCATCAGGGTCAGGCGCTCGGGGCGCACGCAGGCCACCTTGCCGCGCACTTCGTGGCGCGGATCGCCGAGCGGGAAGATCACGTGCGGCGGCAGCAGGTTCGCCGGACCGAGATAGCGTGCGACGTAGCCGTCCTGCGGTGCGTCGTACAACTGCTGCGGCGTACCGAGCTGAGCAATGTGGCCGTCGCGCATCAGCAGCGCGCGATCGGACAGCACGAGTGCGTCGTCACGGTCGTGCGTCACGCAGACGACGGTCAGGTTCGGCAGGCGCTCGTGCAGCGCCTTCAGTTCGCTGCGCACCGATGCGCGCAGGTTGGCGTCGAGCGCCGACAGCGGCTCGTCGAGCAGCAGCACGTCCGGCTCGATCACGAGCGCGCGCGCCAGCGCGACGCGCTGCTGCATCCCGCCCGACAGTTGCGCGGGCAGGTGATGGCCCGCATCGCCGAGCTGCACGAGCTTCAGCGCATCGGCGACGCGGCGCGTCACTTCCGACGACGCCATGCCGCGTGCGCGCAGCCCGAATGCGACGTTCTCGAACACCGTCAGGTGCGGGAACAGCGCGTAATTCTGGAACAGCAGACCGAGGTTGCGCTTGTGCGGCGGCGCATAGGTCAGGTCGCGTCCGGCCACGGTCAGCGTGCCGGTCAGGCCGTCGGCCTTCACGAACCCGGCGATGAAGCGCAGCAGCGTGGTCTTGCCGCAGCCGCTCTTGCCGAGCACGGTCAGAAATTCACCGGCACCGATCGACAGCGACAGATCTTCCAGCACCGTGCGTGCGCCGTAGCGCACGCTCAGGTGTTCGATCTGCACGCCGCCCGGCGCGCCGGACCGCAGCGTTGCCTGCGGTTCGGCGGCGCCGAATGCGCCGGGATGGGTCAGGGTGGTTTCCACCGGGTTCATCCTCTTGCTCACAAATACAGGCGGCGTGCGCCGATCACTTCGGCTTGACGACGTCGAGCTGCTTGCCCGAGCTGCCGATCACGTCCTTCTTCCAGCGCTCAATCCACACCGGCTTCTTCGCCATCACCTGGGTCCAGTCGACCGGGATCAGCTTCACGCCCGCGATCGCCTTCTTGACCGCTTCGCCGTTCTTGCCGGCCAGCGGCACGTCCGTGCGGCCCGGGATGCCGTACATGTCCGGCACCTTCGACTGCACGTCCGTCGACATCAGGTAGTCGATCAGCTTCTTGCCGGCATCCTGGTTCGGGCCGCTCTTGATCAGGCCGATGCCGTACGGGAGCTGGAACGTGGTCGGCTGGTCGCCATCCTTCGCAGCAAGGAAGATCGGCTTGACGGACAGCGCGCCGTGTTCGGCATCGTCGAGGTCCATCTGCAGGTCGCCGTTCGCGACGCTGATTTCGTTACGCGACAGCAGCACGTTCAGGTAGCCCGTGCCCTTCGTGTGGAATTTCACGCTCTGCGACAGCTTCGCGAGGTAGTCGAACGCCTTGTCCTCGCCCATCAGCGACGTCGTCAGGATCAGCACGGCCATCCCGTCGCCGGCGGTGGCCGGGTTCGAGTACGCGACCTTGCCGGCGTAGGTCGGCGCAAGCAGATCCGCGAACGTCTTCGGCTGGCTCTTCACGACGTCCGGGTTGATCGCGAACGAGAAGTAGTTGTTCACGAACGTCGCCCACGTGCCGTCTTCAGCCTTCGCGATGGCCGGCACGTTCTTGTAGTTCACGCTCTGGTACGGCTGCAGCAGGCCCATCTGGCCAGCTTGCTGAATGAACGGCGGCAGCGTGACGATCACGTCGGCCTTCGGGGAGTTCTTCTCGATGTTCGCGCGGTTGACGACTTCACCGCTGCCCGCCGTCACGATGTTGACCTTGACGCCTTCCTTCTTCTCGAAAGCCGGCAGCACATCGCGATAGAGGTTCTCGAGACCGTCTGCCGTATACAGCACGACCGCGCTCGCCGCATGGGCGGGCAGCGCGGCGCCCATCAGACCGGCGACGCTGGCGGCCAGCGCAAGCTTGCGGAACGCGCCGGCAGCGGCGCGCGAGGGTTTCTGCAGTGTCATCTGACTTCTCCGTAGGCGGAACACCAAATGGCCGGGGCACGATCCGGCTCTCCTGTTATCTCTGGGCGGGGCCGCTCGACGGCCCGCCTCGCTGCCGCGCCGAGGTGAGGTTTCGCGCGGCAAGCGAAGGATCACAGCGTTCGATGACAAACCCGTGACGAATGCGGCAATTTCCAAAAAATGACACATTTTGCCAATATCATGCAAGTCATTCAGAAATGCCGCCCGGCGTTTCTTCCGATCTTTGCAAGGGAAAAGCCATGTCCGATCCGATTCTTCTTACGCCTGGCCCGCTTACCACGTCCGCCACAACGCGCCACGCAATGCAACATGACTGGGGCTCGTGGGACGCCGCCTTCAATCAACTGACGGCCAGCGTCTGCGCAGATCTCGTCGCGATCGCGCACGGCGGCGACGAGTACGTGTGCGTGCCGATGCAGGGCAGCGGCACGTTCTCGGTCGAAGCCGCGCTCGGCACGCTGGTGCCGCGTGACGGCGTCGTGCTGGTGCCCGACAACGGCGCGTACTGCGCACGCATCCTGAAGATCCTCGGCCGGCTCGGTATCGAAACGATCGCGTTGCCGTTCGGCGAGGACGCGGCCGTCGATCCGGCCGCGCTCGAAGCCGCGTTCGTGCGCGAGCCGCGCATCACGCACGTCGCGCAGGTGCATCTGGAGACGAGCGCCGGCATCCTGAACCCGCTCGACGACATCGCCGCCGTGTGCCGGCGCCACGGCAAGCGGTTGATCGTCGATGCGATGAGCTCGTTCGGCGCGCTGCCAATCAAGCTGGCGGGCAGCGGCATCGATGCGCTGATCTCGGCGAGCGGCAAATGCCTGGAAGGCGTGCCGGGGATGGGATTCGCGATCGTGCGGCGCGACGCGCTCGACGCGAGCGAAGGCAACTCGCCGTCGCTCGCGCTCGATCTCCACGATCAGTACGCATACCTGCGCAAGACGGGCCAGTGGCGCTTCACGCCGCCGACGCACGTGATCGCCGCGCTGCGCGCCGCGCTCGACCAGTATCTCGCCGAAGGCGGCCAGCCGGCGCGTGGGGCGCGCTATGCGGACAACTGCCGCACGCTGGTCGAATCGATGCACGCGCTCGGCTTCACGCCGTTCCTCGATCCGAGCGTGCAGGCACCGGTGATCGTCACGTTCCACGCGCCCGACCACCCGGCCTACGATTTCCGCCGCTTCTACGACGCGGTGCGCGACGCGGGCTTCATCCTGTATCCGGGCAAGCTCACGCAGCTCGAGACGTTCCGTGTCGGCTGCATCGGCGCGATCGACTCGGACGATATCCGTCGCGCGGTCGCCGCGATCGCGCGGGCGGTCGAATCGCTCGGCATCGCGGTGCAGCGCGCGTAAGCGCCGTACCACGCCAGCCGGCTCACCCGCCGGCGCGCGCACGCAAAAAAGCCCGGCGGCCTTGCGGCTGCCGGGCTAACGCACAGGATCTGCGTGGAGCCGGTGCTTACAGCTCGATCCGCTTGATGTCACCGACCACGAAGATATACGACGCCGCACCGATCAGCGCGATCACGCCGATGAACACGAGCGCGCCGACGAACGACCCGGTCGACGCGACGATGAAGCCGACCACGAGCGGCGTGACGATGCCCGCCAGGTTCGCCGCGAAGTTGAAGATGCCGCCCGTGACGCCGAGCAGGCCGTCCGGCGCGATGTCCGACACGAGCGTCCAGCCGAGTGCGGCCATCCCCTGCGCGAAGAATGCGACCGACATGATCGCGATCACGGCCTCGTTGCTCTGTACGTAGTTCGCGAGAATGATCGTCGACGCGAGCAGCAGGCCGGCGATGATCGGCAGCTTGCGCGCGAGGTTCGCGGACTTGCCGCGACGCAGCAGCCAGTCGGAGAAGATTCCGCCGAACATCACGCCGACCGACGCGGCGATGAACGGCATCACCGCGAAGAAGCCGATCTTCAGCCAGCCCATGTGGCGTTCGGTGGCGAGGTAGGTCGGGAACCAGGTCAGGAAGAACACGAGCGTCGAGTTGCCGGCGAACTGGCCGAGGCAGATGCCCGCGAGCTGGCGCTTCTTCACCAGTTGGCCGACCATCGACCAGCTGAACTTGGCCTGCGCAGGCTTGTCGCCCTTGTCGCCGCTCTTGCGCGCACCATGCACGAGACCGCCGCCCGCCTCGATATAGGCCAGCTCCTCCGAATTCGCACCCGGATGGTTGCGCGGCTCGTGATAGAACTTCCACCAGACCAGGCCGAACACGATACCAACCGCGCCGACGACCCAGAACAGCGAGCGCCAGCCGAACGCCCCCATCAGCGCGAACAGCACCGGGCTGAAGAACGCGAGGCCGATGTACTCGCCGACGGTGTAGGTACCCGTCGCCATCGCACGCTCGTTCTGCGGGAACCACGTCGCGACGACACGGCTGTTGGTCGGGAAGCATGGTGCTTCCGTCACGCCGAGGCCGAGCCGGCAAGCGAGCAGCGTCGCGACGCCCGGCACGAAGCCTTGCAGGAACGTGCACAGCGACCACAGCGTCATCGACCAGTAATAGGTGATCTTGCTGCCGAAGCGGTCGAGGAACAGGCCGCCGGGAACCTGCATCGCGACATACGTCCACGAAAACGCGGAAAACATGATGCCCATCACCGCCGCGTTGATGCCGAGCTCCTTGGTGAGCTGCGGCGCAGCCACCCCCAGCACGGTGCGGTCGAGATAGTTGATCATCGTGCCGATCGCGAGCAGCGCGAGAATCTTGTAGCGCGCCGAAGTGCGCCGGACGGTGCCGGACGCCTGCGCCGGCGCGGCGCTCGTGTGGGTGGTGTGCTGCATGGTCGTCTCCTGGTCTCTTTCTGTGTCTGTAAGGGGGTCAGCGCGCGACGAGCGACTGAAAGTGATCGAACATCCGCTCGGCGTCGGGCGTGCGTCCGGTGAAGATCTCGAACGCGTCGACCGCCTGGTAGACGGCCATCCCGCCGCCCGGCAGCGTGGCGCAACCGGCCGCGCGCGCCGCGTGGATCAGTTCGGTCTCGAGCGGGAAGTACACGATGTCGGCCACCCACATGCCCGCGTGGAGCAGCTCGGCCGGCAGCGGCAGGCCCGGATGCTTGGCCATGCCGGTGGGCGTGCAGTGGATCAGACCTGTCGCGGCGCGCATCGCGCTCGCGAGATCGCCGCCGGGCGCGACCCGGGCCGCGGGAAAGCGCTCCTGCAGTTCGGCCGCGAGGGCGGTGGCGCGCGTGCCGTCGACATCGAAAATCGTCAGTTCGGCCGCGCCCATCTGCAGCGCCGCATGCGCCACGGCCGCGCCCGCACCGCCCGCACCGAGCTGGACGACGCGTTCGAGCGACGCATCGGGCAACCCACGGCGGAACGATTTCGCGAAACCCGACCAGTCGGTGTTGTGGCCGATCCGCTTGCCGTCCTTGAACAGCACGGTGTTCACCGCGCCGAGCGCGCGCGCATCGTCCGACAGTTCATCGAGGTGCTCGATCACGCGCTGCTTGCACGGATGCGTGATGTTCAGGCCGTTGTAGCCCATCCGCTGCGCGGCATCGAGCAGTTGCGGCAGTGCGTCGACAGTCACGCCGAGCACGTCGAGATCGATGCGCCGGTAGACATAGCCGAACCCCTGGCGGAACCCTTCTTCCTCGTGCATCGCGGGCGACAGCGAGCCGCCGATGCCCTGGCCGATCAGGCCGATCAGAAACGACGGGCGGCTCATCGTGCGGCCCCCTGCGCGAACAGCGTCGCCAGACGCTGCAGCGCGAATATGTAGCCTTCCGTGCCGCAGCCGCAGATCACGGCTTCGGCGAGCGCCGACACGTAGGAATGGTGACGGAACGCCTCGCGGCGATGCACGTTCGAGATATGCACTTCGATCACCGGTTTCGCGATCGCGGAAAGCGCGTCGGCCAGCGCCACCGACGTATGCGTATAGGCGGCCGGGTTGATCACGATGCCGTGCGTGTCGTGACGCGCGGCGTGCAGCCAGTCGATCAGCTGGTGCTCGGCGTTCGACTGGCGGAAGTCGATTTCCAGCCCGAGCGCCTCGCCCGCCGTACGGCAGCGCTGCTCGACATCGGCGAGCGTTTCCGCGCCGTAGATATGGGGCTCGCGCGTCCCCAGCAGATTCAGGTTCGGGCCGTTCAGTACCAGCACCTTGTGCTTGCTCATGGTGATTCTGCTCCTAAAACAGGGGCGGACCGTGACCGGCGTCGCCCCGAAAACATCGGGATTTGGCGCTAGTGTGCGCCCGGGAACGCGGGCTGTCTTTTCGGGTTTTCGCTAATTTGTACCACCTAGTTAGTTTGTACAATACGTATCACTAGCCCAGTAAATTCGGGATATGGCGTTCAGCGGAAGTTCAACGACTGGTTCATTCAGGGTCGATTCAACCGACGCCATGCCCCGCTCATCCGCAGGAACCGCCCATGCAGCGCTCGATCGCCACCGTGTCACTGTCCGGCACGCTCGCCGAGAAACTCGCCGCCGTCCAGGCCGCAGGCTTCGACGGCGTCGAAATCTTCGAAAACGACCTCGTCTACTTCGATGGATCGCCGGCCGACGTCCGGCGCATGGCCGCCGATCTCGGCCTCGACATCGTGCTGTTCCAGCCGTTTCGCGACTTCGAGGGGGTAAGCGCGGCCCAGCTCGCCCGCAACCTCGACCGGATCAAGCGCAAGTTCGACGTGATGCATGCGCTCGGCACCGACCGCATCCTGGTGTGCAGCAACGTGTCGGCCGACACGATCGCGGATGACGGGCTGCTCGTCGACCAGCTCGGCGCGCTTGCCGAAGCCGCACGGCAGGCCGGCGTGGTCGCCGCGTACGAAGCGCTCGCGTGGGGCCGCGTCGTGAAGCGCTACGGCCATGCGTGGAAACTCGTGAATGCCGTGAACAGCCCGCATCTCGGCCTGGCGCTCGACAGCTTCCATACACTGTCGCTCGACGATTCGCCGGACGCGATCGCCGACATCCCCGGCGACCGGATCGCATTCGTGCAGATCGCCGATGCGCCGAAGCTCGCGATGGACGTGCTCGAATGGAGCCGCCATTTCCGCTCGTTCCCGGGCCAGGGCGACTTCGATCTCGCAAGCTTCACCGCGCGCGTGATCGAGTCGGGCTACACGGGGCCGCTGTCGCTCGAGATCTTCAACGACGGCTTCCGCGCGGCGCCGACCGCGATCACGGCTGCCGACGGCCATCGTTCGCTGCTTTATTTGGAAGAACTGACGCGCGAACGGCTCGCGCAGGACGGCCGCGCGCCGGCCGCCAGCCAGCCGCTGTTCGCGCCGCCGGCGCCGCCCGCGCACGTCGGGTTCCAGTTCATCGAATTCGCGGTCGACGCGCAGGCGGCGGCGACCGTCGGCGAATGGCTCGGCCGGATGCGCTTCCGGCTCGCGGGCCGCCATCGCTCGAAGGACGTGACGCTGTTCCAGCACGGCGCCGCGTCGATCGTGCTGAACGCCGAGCGCGACTCGTTCGCCGATGCGTTCTTCCAGCAGCACGGGCTGTCGTTGTGCGCGTCGGCATTCCGCGTCGACGACGCGAAAGTGGCGTTCGAACGCGCGGCAGGTTTCGGCTATGCGCCGTTCTCCGGCCGCGTCGGGCCGAACGAGCGCGTGCTGCCGAGCGTGCAGGCGCCGGACGGCAGCCTCGAATACTTCGTCGACGAAGCGCCGAACGCGCCGACGCTGTACGAATCGGACTTCGTGCTGACCGACATCGACGGCCCGAGCGAAGTCGGCCCGCTGACCGGTATCGACCACGTGTGCCTTGCGCTGCCGGCCGACGCGCTCGATACGTGGATCCTGTTCTTCAAGACGGCATTCGGCTTCGAGGCCGAGCGCAGCTGGCTCGTGCCCGACCCGTACGGGCTGATGCGCAGCCGCGCGGTGCGCAGCGCCGACGGCTCGGTGCGGATCGCGCTGAACGCGTCGGTCGACCGGCACACGGCGGTTGCCGAATCGCTCGACCGCTACCACGGCACGGGGCTGAACCACGTCGCGTTCCGCACCGACGACATCGTGAAGACGATCGCCGCATTCGCGGCCGACGGCATTCCGTTCCTGCGCATTCCGCCGAACTACTACGACGATCTCGCCGCACGCTATGCGCTGCCGGACGACCTGATCGACACGCTGAGCACGCATCACCTGCTGTACGACCGCGACGAGCACGGCGGCGAATTCCTGCATGCGTATACAGAACTGGTCGATAACCGCTTCTCGCTCGAGATCGTCGAGCGGCGCGGCGGATATGACGGCTACGGGGCGACGAACGCGGCCGTGCGGCTCGCCGCACAGGCGCAGCGCAGGAAATAACGACAGGGCGCTGACAGGGATTCAAGGAGCACATCACATTCGCGGCCCGCGGCGACTTCGAAGGGCCGCACCCGCGCGCACCATCGTGGTGAATCTCCCGGCCGCGCCCCTGCCCGCACGGCTCGCCGCGATCGGGCGGGAAACCGCATTCGATATGGCGTTACATCCGGTAACCCGTACCGCAGCGCAGCATCCCGTCACCCGCCCTGGTTTTAAGAATCGCTTAAGTCTTCGACGGCACCATCCGCAACCAGTACCCGATGGTTATCTCGAAAAGGAGGAAAGCGATGAGCGCCGTAGAAGCACCCGCGGGCCGCCCGGCCGCGCCCCCTGCAAAGAAGACGATGCTGCGCCGCCTGCTCAGTCATCATGAAATCGCGACGCTGCTCGTGCTGCTGCACGCACCGATCGGCGCCAATGCCAAACCCGAACTGCCTGCGCTGCAGGAAGCCGGTCTCGTCGAGATGGTCAAGCTCGACACCGAAACGGCACCCAGCTTCCGGCTGACCGAAGACGGCACCGCCGTCCTGAAAGGGCTCGGCTACCGCTGAGCCGCCGTTTTCATCCCTGTCACGTTTTCCCGCATCACCCCGATCCCAGCGACCCGCCGGCCCTTTCGGCGTGTCGCGTCACCCTGCCCGCTCCTGCAGCATCAACCGGTATTCCGTCGGCGTCACGCCGACCGTCGCCTTGAACTGGCGCGTGAACGCGCTGTGGTCCGTATAGCCGCATAGCGCCGCGACGTCGGTCACCTTGTCGTGCGTGACGAGCAGCGCGGTGGCCGCATCGAGCCGCGTCTTCAGCAGCACCTGGCGCGGCGTCAGGTGGAACACCTTGTGGAAGTAGCGCTCGAGTTGCGCGACCGACATCCCCGCCATCTGCGCGAGATGCTTCAGGTTCAGCGGCTGCACGTAGTGATCCTGGATGTGCTGGACGACGTCGGCGAGCCGGCTGTACGCCGGGTGCGATCCCTCGTGCGCCTTCAGGTCGCGCGAGATGCCCGCGAGGCCGATCACCCTGCCCGCGGCGTCGCGCAGCGGCTCCTTGCAGGTCAGGCACCAGCCCGGCTGACGGCCCGGATACAGGTGCAGCTCGAGTTGGTCCACCAATTGCTGGCCGGCGTTGATCGTCGCCATGTCCTGCTCGAAATAGCTGCGGCCGAAGCGGCGCGGAAACACTTCGTCGGCCGTCTTGCCGAGCAGGTCGCGCTTGTCCTTGTAGCCGCAGCGCATCGCCAGCGTGCGGTTGACGATCGCGTAGCGGCCGCTCGCATCCTTCACGAAGAATGCGACGTCCGGCAGTGCATCGAACACCGGTTCGAGCAGGCGGAAGTGCGCAAGCATCGCGCCGAGATCGGCGTTGTCGGGCTGGTAGCGCAACGGTTCGGACAGGCTCATGGGCGGTACGGCAAGCAAGGGCGTCATCCCGGCAACCGCAATGCGAGTGGCAGATGGCGTCGATTATAGAAGCGCCCCTTCGATCGCGTCGCGCCGATCGCAAAGGCGGCCAAGTTGGTGGCGGCCGACGCAACGCGCCGCCGATCGGCCGGCATCGTCACGCGACATACGTTGCGTGCGCAACCACTGCGCCGAGCGTGCGGCGGCCGGCCGCGAATCCGCTTGCGTCGACGCAACCCCACGCGTGCGCCGGGGCCGGCATGCCGCGCGCGGACTGGCGCATTCGCACACCGGCACCGCACGCCCGAACTCGCCAGCATAAAAATGCGAACGTGCAGCGTCTTGGCGCGTTTGCGCATTCGGCGTGACGATTTCGGCATATATCAGGGTTATCGACGATATGCCGATATCGTCGCCGGCCGCGCATCGAACGCGCAAGACGCACGCATTTTCGCTATCTAGACTTCGCTTCACGGTCACGAGACGACCTCACGCCGCGGCAGCAATCGGCATGCATGGCCTGCGGCATCGGCCATCAGGTGCGCCGATTTCGGCACAGCCCGGACAGCACGCGGCAAGCGCGCACGGCCCTCGCATCGGCCTGCCGACCGGACCGTCTCGCCCGGTTTACCGGCGCCGGCCCACCAGCCGGCGGCGGCCCAACCACGCCATCAAGGGGAAGTGAAAGTGAAGCTGAAGGTATCGCACGTCGCGCTGGCCGCTGCCTGCGCACTGTCGGGCGCGCACACCATGGCCGCCGACGTCGTCAAGATCGGTTTCGCCGCACCGCTGACCGGCCCGCAGTCGAACTACGGCACGGACATGCAGAAGGGCGTGCAGCTCGCGATCGCCGATTTCAATGCGACGCATCCGACGATCGGCGGCAAGCCCGTCACGTTCCAGCTCGACTCGCAGGACGACCAGGCCGACCCGCGCACGGGCACGACCGTCGCGCAGCGGCTGATCGACGACAACGTCCGCGGGATCATCGGACACTTCAACTCGGGCACGAGCATTCCCGCGTCCGACCTGTACGATCGCGCGGGGCTGCCGCAGATCTCGATGGCCACGTCGCCGCAATACACGGCGCGCGGCTACAAGACGACCTACCGGCTGCTGACGAGCGACGCGCAGGCGGGCCGCATCGTCGGCACGTACGCGGTGAAGACGCTGCGCTTCAAGCGCATCGCGATCATCGACGACCGCACGGCCTACGGCCAGGGCATCGCCGACGAATTCGCGAAGGCCGTCGAAGCGGCGGGCGGCACGATCATCAAGCGCGACTTCACGAACGACAAGGCACTCGATTTCTCCGCGATCCTGACCAACCTCAAGGGGATGAACCCGGACGCGATCTTCTACGGCGGCGGCGACGCGCAATCGTCGCCGATGATCCGCAAGATGCGCCAGCTGGGGATGAAGTCGGCGTTCGTGACGGGCGAGATGTCGCGTTCGCCGACGTTCCTGAAGGTCGGCGGCGACGCGGCCGAAGGCGCGATCGTCTACATGGGCGGGCTGCCGAAGGAAAAGATGCCCGGCTTCGCCGGCTACGCGGCACGCTACAAGGCGCGCTTCAACGAAGACGTGATCACCTACTCGCCTTACTCGTACGACGGCACGATCGCGCTCCTCACCGCGATGAAGGAAGCGAACTCGACCGACCCGAAGGTGTACACGCCGTATCTCGGCAAGGTGTCGGTCAAGGGCGTGTCGGCCCCCAGCATCGCGTACGACACGAAGGGCGACCTGAGGGATGCGCCGGTGACGATCTACAAGGTCGAGCACGGCGCGTTCAAGCCGGTCGATACGATCGCCGGCAACTGATACGCAAAACCCTCCCCCACGCGGCGCGTCAGCGGCTCACCGGCCGCCCGCGCCGCGTGCGCTTTTGCGTCTGCGTCTGCGTCTGCGTCTGCGTCTGCGTCTGCGTCGGCTTCGGCTTCGGCTTCGGCTTCGCGATCCGAACCGCTCCCTGGCGCGCGCCCACGCGCGTGCATTTCGCGCTCCTGTAGAATCCCCCCACCCGCTTTGACGCTTCGTCTTCGCCGCGCCCCATCCCGGTGCGGCGGTGCATGTTTCGTGCCTCACCCGGCACGCGCCACGCTTCGACGAGGCAAGCCGCGCCTTGTCAGTCCATGCCGAAAAGCGGGCCCTGGAGACGCAGCACCGACAACTACATTCGAAAACCGATCGTCCTGACCATGCAAGCTTCCGAATTGAGCGGCGTGCCTCGCGCCGCCGAACGCGCGCTCACGCGCAGCGACTACAAGACCCTTGGCCTTGCCGCACTCGGCGGCGCCCTCGAGTTCTACGACTTCATCATCTTCGTGTTCTTCGCGCCGGCGATTGGGCAACTGTTCTTCCCGCACGACATTCCCGACTGGCTGCGCCAGTTGCAGACGTTCGGCATCTTCGCGGCCGGCTATCTCGCGCGCCCGCTCGGCGGCGTGATCATGGCGCACTTCGGCGACCTGTTCGGCCGCAAGCGGATGTTCACGCTGAGCGTGCTGATGATGTCCGTGCCGACGCTGCTGATGGGCCTGCTGCCGACCTACGACACGATCGGCATCCTCGCGCCGGTGTTGCTGCTGCTGTTCCGCGTGCTGCAGGGCGCGGCCGTCGGCGGCGAAGTGCCGGGCGCATGGGTGTTCGTGTCCGAGCACGTGCCGTCGCGCCACATCGGCTATGCGTGCGGCACGCTGACCGCGGGCCTGACCGCCGGCATCCTGCTCGGCTCGCTGGTCGCCGCCGGCATCAACAGCCGTTACTCGACCGCCGAAGTCGGCGCGTTCGCGTGGCGCATCCCGTTCCTGCTCGGCGGCGTGTTTGGCCTGTTCTCGGTGTACCTGCGCCGCTGGCTGCACGAGACGCCGGTGTTCGCCGAGATGAAGGCGAAGAAGGCGCTCGCGGCCGAGATTCCGCTGAAGGCCGTGCTGCGTGACCACGGCCGCGCGGTGATCGTGTCGATGCTGCTCACGTGGATGCTGTCGGCCGCGATCGTCGTCGTGATCCTGATGACGCCCGCGCTGCTGCAGAAGCAGTTCCACCTGACGCCCGCGACGACGCTGTTCGCGAACAGCGTCGCGACGCTGTGCCTGACGGCCGGCTGCATCACCGCGGGTTCGCTCGCGGGCTGGATCGGCGCGAAGCGCGTGCTCGGCATCGGCGGCATCGGGCTGGCCGCGTGCTACTACCTGCTGTTCGCGCAGGTCGCGGCCGACGCGTCGACGCTGCCGCTCTACTACGGGATCGCTGGCTTCATGGTCGGCACGATCGGCGCTGTGCCGTTCGTGATGGTCAAGAGCTTCCCGGCCGTCGTGCGCTTCTCGGGCATCTCGTTCTCGTACAACGTCGCGTATGCGATCTTCGGCGGCCTCACGCCGGTGATCGTGTCGTTGATGATGAAGTCGAATCCGCTCGCACCGGTGGTGTACGTCGCGGCGATCTGCGTGCTCGGCGCGATCGCCGTGCAGTTCTCGAAGGATGCGAAGGACGTGAAGGCGACGCACTGAGCGCCGGCGCGCACGCGCGCGCCATGAACAAAGGGCCGAATCCCGCGACGTGCGGGATTCGGCCCTTTTGTCTTGCTCGGCGCCGTAGCGCGCGTTGCTCAGTTCAGCGCAGCACGCCGTACGACGAACTCGGCCGGCGCAGCGCGTCGATGCTCGCGCCGCCGGCACCGGTGACGAACAGCAGCAGGAACCCGCCGGCGATCGCGACGTTCTTCCAGAAATGGATCACCATGTCGTGCTGGACGGCGGCGTTCGTCGCGTCCCAGAAATTGTGCCCGACCATCGCGGTCGCGATCGTGTAGACCGCCAACAGCAACGCGAGCGGCCGTACCTTGTAGCCGACGATCAGCAGCAGGCCGCCGAGCCCCTCTATCGCGACGACGATCGGCGCGACGACCTGTTGATAGGGCACGTTCATCCCGTGCAGATACGCGACGAAGTCGCTGTAGCCGAGCAGTTTCATCACGCCGCCCCACAGGAACAACGCCGCCAGCGCCAGGCGCGCGAAAAAAATGACGCCGGAATCGACGGAACGCGTCATGCCTCTCTCCTCGTATGCAATTCGGCCGTCCGCGCGGGGCGCGCCCGAGCGGTTCGGCGCCGCGCGACCCTGCGGGGCCCGCGGCAAATGGGCCAGCATAGACAGAGTTTCGGCCGTGTCCAAGAAAAAGGTTGTAGCAAATCTTTACACGGCGGCGGCCGCGCAGCCCGAAGGCGGCGGGATCAACAGGCGTTTAGCCCGCGTCGCTCAACAACACGCCCTTCTTGAAGATGAAGCAGCCGTAGCCGCGCAGCTCGCCGGTGACGATCACCGCGTAAGCCTGCTGCGCGCGCTCGTAGAACGCGAACCGGTCGACACCCGCAAGCGGCACCGCGCGCCCTTCCGCGCGGTCGATCTCGGCCTGCACCTCGCGCTGCACGGGCGGCACCGCCGCCGCATCGCCGACGACTTCCATCCGCCACGCGGGCGTGTCGACGAACGTGTCGAGCGGCAGCACGGACAACACCGCACGCACGACGCGCGCCGAATCCGCGCCGTCGATCCGCAATGCGCGGCCGACCACCGTGTGCTCCGCGACGGATTCCGCCGGGAAGTTTGCATCGCAGATCGCGATTTCGTCACCGTGGCCCATCGCGCGCAGCGTGTGCAGGATGTCGGCGTGCAGCAGCGGGTCGAGATTCTTCAGCATGTCGGCTAGTCTCCGGGATCAGGAACGAACCGCATAACGTTACCCGATCCCGGTGGCCGCTGCGCGTGCATCGCTCGCGTCACGACGCCGCGGCCGGCATTTCGTCGATGAAACCCGTCACCGACGCGAGGCGGCCCGACGCGTCGACGGTACCGAAGTCCGAACCCTTCACGATCGCCGCGCCATCGGGCGACACGAGCGCCCACGAGAAGCGCAGATGCGGGCCGAACCCGTCGACGTCGGTCGTGCGGCGGAAGCGGAACGCGGGGAAGCGCGCCTGCACGGCCGCGATCATCGCGTCGATGCCTGCGTGGCCGTCGCCGGTCATCAGCGGATCGCGATAGGCCGCGTCGCTCGCGTAGGTCGCATCGATCAGCGCGCGGCGGCGCGCGACGTCGGGTTCGTTCCAGGCGTCGATGTAGCGGTCGATCAGGTCGGCGTGAACGGACGAAGCGGATTGGGCGGTGTTCATGGCGAGGCTCCTTGGGTCGATGAGAGGACGATGTCGCGAACGTCGCGTGTTGCGTATTGCGTGTTCGCGTGCAGACATCGTCGCCGGCCTCGCGCGGTCGGTCGATTACGTGACAGGTAAGGAATTCGCACCGTCTGCGCGAGAGGTGCTGCGTGCGCCGGATCGCGAATTCGCCGCCGCAATGACAACGGGCGCCCGAAGGCGCCCGCATCGTTCGGCGGCAACGGCCGCGCGCGTCAGGTCACCGGCGCCGGGTTGAACAGCGTCAACGCATTCGCGAGCTTCCATTGCTCGGCCCACGTGCGGCGCTTGCCGCTCGCGACGTCGAGCATCAGCCGGAACAGTGCCCAGCCCGTGTCCTCGATCGTGGCCGCGCCGGTCGCGATCTGCCCCGCGTCGAGATCCATCAGGTCGTGCCAGCGGCGCGCGAGATCGCTGCGCGTCGCGACCTTGATCACCGGCACCTGCGCGAGGCCGTACGGCGTGCCGCGGCCGGTCGTGAAAATATGCAGGTTCATCCCGGCCGCGAGCTGCAGCGTGCCGCAGATGAAGTCGCTCGCGGGCGTCGCCGCATACAGCAGTCCCTTCTGCTTCGCGCGATCGCCGGGACGCACGACGCCGGCGATCGGCGCGCTGCCCGACTTCACGATCGAGCCCATCGCCTTCTCGACGATGTTCGACAGGCCGCCCTTCTTGTTGCCGGGCGTCGTGTTCGCGCTGCGGTCGACGCGGCCGCGCTGCAGGTAGCGGTCGTACCAGTCCATCTCGCGGATGATCTCGCGCGCCACGTCCTCGTTCGCCGCCCGTGACGTGAGCTGCGCGACACCGTCACGCACTTCCGTCACCTCGGAGAACATGATCGTCGCGCCCGCACGCACCAGCAGGTCGGCCGCGAAGCCGACGGCCGGGTTCGCGGTGAGCCCCGAGAACGCGTCGCTGCCGCCGCACTGCACGCCGACGACGAGATCCGATGCCGGGCACGTCTCGCGGCGGCGGCGGTTGAGCCGCTCGAGATGCGATTCGGCCATCTTCATGATCGAGTCGATCATCGAGTTGAAGCCGACGTGCGCGGCGTCCTGCAGGCACACCACGCCGCCGTTGTCGGTCGCACCGTCGGCCGCGACCGGAATCGTGCCGGGCGGCAGCAGGCGCTCGGGCTGCAGCTTCTCGCAGCCGAGGCTCACGGTCATCACCTCGCCGCCGAAGTTCGGATTCAGGCTGATGTTGCGTAGCGTGCGAATCGGGATGTCGGCGTCGGGCGCGTCGATCGCCACGCCGCAACCGTACGTGTGCTCGAGCCCGACCACGTCGTCGACGTTCGGGTAGCGCGGCAGCAGCTCGTCCTTGATCCGCTTCACCGCGTGCTCGACGACGCCCGACACGCACTGCACGGTCGTCGTGATCGCGAGGATGTTGCGCGTGCCGACCGAGCCGTCGGCGTTACGGAAACCCTCGAACGTATAGCCTTCGAGCGGCGGCAGCGGCGGCGCGGCGCGGGTGGCAAGCGGCAGGTCGTCGAGCCCCGGCGGTTCGGGCATGCGCATCGTGCGTTCGTTGACCCAGCTGCCGCGGCGCAGCTCGACCAGCGCATAGCCGATCACCACGTTGTAGCGGACGATCGGGTCGCCGGCCGCGAGGTCGACCAGCGCAACCTTGTGCCCCTGCGGCACGCCTTCGCGCAACGTCAGCCCGTCGGCGAACGTCGCGCCCTCGGGCAAGCCGCCGTCGTTGACGACGATCGCGACGTTGTCGTCCGGATGCACACGGATATAGAGCGGGGAAGCAGTCATCGGAATTCCAGGAGGCTGTCTGCGATATCGTTAGTCATCATACGACATTCAACCTCAGTCGACGATGCTGCGTAAACCCTTATCCGGAAAGACCCTACCCCTGACCCGCCAGCAAACCGCTTGCGCCGCTCTTTCTTGCGTTGTACGATGACATACAACGACATCGCCAATTCGGCTCGTATGCCGTTCCCGACGAACCAGCACTCGCGCTAGACGGACGACCCCAACCATGACCTCACCGCAAGAACTCAAACAGATCATCTCCCACGGCCTGCTATCGTTTCCGCTGACGGATTTCGACGCCGACGGCAGCTTCCGCCCGTCCACCTATGCCGAGCGCCTGGAATGGCTCGCGCCATATGGTGCGAGCGCGCTGTTCGCGGCCGGCGGCACCGGTGAATTCTTCTCGCTCACGCAGCGCGAGTATTCGGACGTGATCCGTGTCGCGACGGAAACCTGCAAGGGCAAGGTTCCGATCCTCGCCGGCGCGGGCGGTGCGACGCGCGTCGCGATCGAATATGCGCAGGAGGCCGAGCGCCTCGGCGCGAGCGGCGTGCTGCTGATGCCGCACTACCTGACCGAAGCCAGCCAGGAAGGGATCGCCGACCACGTCGAGCAGGTGTGCCGTGCGCTGAAGATCGGTGTCGTGGTGTACAACCGCGCGAATTCGAAGCTGAACGCCGACATGCTCGAGCGCCTCGCTGATCGTTGCCCGAACCTGATCGGCTTCAAGGACGGTGTCGGCGAAATCGAAAGCATGGTGACGATCCGCCGCCGCCTCGGCGACCGTTTCGCCTACCTCGGCGGCCTGCCGACGGCTGAAGTCTATGCGGCCGCGTACAAGGCGCTCGGCGTGCCGGTGTATTCGTCGGCCGTGTTCAACTTCATCCCGAAGACGGCGATGGCATTCTACGAAGCGATCGCGAAGGACGACCACGCCACGGTCGGCCGCCTGATCGACGAATTTTTCCTGCCGTACCTGAAGATCCGCAATCGCCGCGCGGGCTATGCGGTCAGCATCGTGAAGGCGGGCGCGAAGCTCGTCGGCCATGACGCAGGCCCGGTGCGTGCGCCGCTCGTCGACCTGACCGATGAAGAAGCGGCCGAGCTCGACGTGCTGATCAAGAAGATGGGCCCGCAGTAAGCGGCGTTCGCTGGCAGCGCGCGATCTTCATCGGCGCCGCACGCCGGCGCCCCCGCGCGCCGTATCCGCATCACGCAATGGCCGCGCGGCTCGACGAGCCGGCGCGGCCATTGCGTTACATCTGCGCGATCGCGCCGATGATCCGCTGACGCACGCCGGCGAGCGTGCGCTGCGTCTCGTCGATTCCCTTGCGCGCCGCGATCGGCCGGCCGCGCGCGGGCGACTCGGCACCCACGATCTGTTCCAGCACGTCGCGATCGACGACCGCATCGAAGAACCGCCCGACCGTCAACATCGCGTACTGCTTCGCGGTCGCGAGATGCGTGTTGGCCTGCGTCAGTTCTTCGGCGCGCTGCGCACCGTTGGGCTCGTCGATGCTGCGGCGGTGCTTCAGCGCGAACACCACCGCCTCCATGTCGTGCCTGAAACGCTCGACGGCCCTGCCGAAGGTCAACGAATGCGGATCGGAACCCGCGACGGGCCGCCCCTGGTTGATCGTCACATCGAATTCACTGCCGCCCAGCTCGCGCTGCAGGGTGAACAGCGCGTCGGCCAGCACGCGCCCTTCGCTGTATTCGCCGATCTGGGTACGGACCGATTTCGCGACGTCGCCGATCGCTTTCCACAACCCGGCCGCGAACAGGTGGTCGCCACGTTTGCTGATGTTCATGATGCCGTTCCCTCTTGGTCTTTTTTCTGGATCTCTCAGGTTTCGCCTGCGGGTCGGTCGACCCGGGGCTCCGGTACTGTATGAGAAATTCCGGCGACACGGAAGACGGCGAGATCAACGACCGCCTTTGCCCACACGACGACGCCGGCGCTCGCCCCGGACACCGGCCCCTCTATGCCGCCTCGGCACGATCCAGATTCATTGCACCCTCGCGTGCAGGCATCAGCATCAGCATCAATTGATGCGATAGTTGATGCTTCGATCCTTTCCGGAGGCGCGCCATGCGCACGACCTTGTCCCTTGACGACGCCCTGCTTGCCAAAGCGCAGCAATTAACTGGGGTGACCGAAAAATCGACCTTGGTGAAAGAAGCGCTGCGCGCGTTGATCGCCCGCGAAAGCGCCCGGCGGCTCGCCCGTCTCGGCGGCACCGAACCTGACCTCGAATCCATCCCACGGCGCCCGTCGGAGCCAGCATGATTCTTTTCGACGGCACGCCGCGCATCCCGCCCACTGACGCGGCGAGATCGGCACTACCCAAACCTGCCATGCAAAAAAGGCGGAAGCGGCTCACCGGCCACTTCCGCCTTTTCGTCTGTTGCAACCGGCAAGCACCCAGGCTCACCAGTCGCAATAAAACGCTCCCTCAATCGAGGTGCGTCATCACTCCGCCTTGCCGTCCCGCAGCCGCGGAATCGCGAGCGGATTGCTTTCCTGCAACCCTTCCGGCAGCAGATCGTCCGGGAAATCCTGGTAGCACACCGGCCGCAGGAAGCGCTCGATCGCCGTCGCGCCGACCGACGTGACGGCCGGGTTCGACGTGGCCGGGAACGGCCCGCCGTGCACCATCGCGTCGCACACCTCGACGCCGGTCGGGTAGCCGTTGACCAGCAGGCGGCCCGCCTTGCGTTCGAGGATCGGCAGCAGCCGGCGCGCGAGCGGCTTGTCGTCGGCGTCCATCTGCAGCGTGGCCGTCAGCTGGCCTTCGAGTGCTTCGAGCACGCGCGCGACTTCGTCGAGATCACCGCAACGCACGATCAGCGACGCCGGCCCGAACACCTCGTGGCTGAATGCCGGCTCGGCCAGGAACGCCTGCGCACCGACTTCGTACAGCGCGCCGCCGGCCTGGCAGTCGGTCTGCGCCGCCTCGCCCGCGCCGATTTCGCGCACGCCCGGCAGTTCGGCCAGCTTGCCGCGGCCGTTGCGATACGCATCGGTGATGCCGCGCGTGAGCATCACACCGGCCGGCTTCTTCGCGAGCGCCTGCGCGGCGACCGTCTCGAAGCGGTCGAGATCAGGGCCGTCGATTGCGAGCACGAGGCCCGGGTTGGTACAGAACTGGCCGACGCCGAGCGTCAGCGAATCGACGAAGCCCGTCGCGATCGCGTCGCCGCGCGCGGCCAGCGCAGCCGGGAACAACACGACCGGGTTGATGCTGCTCATTTCCGCATAAACGGGAATCGGCTGCGGACGCGCGTTCGCGTGCTGCACGAGCGCCATCCCGCCCTGCCGCGACCCGGTGAAACCGACGGCCTGGATCGCCGGATGGCTGACCAGCGCCGCGCCGATCACGCGGCCGGGGCCGACCAGCAGCGAGAACACGCCGGCCGGCATGGCGGTTTTCGCGACGGCGGCGCGGATCGCGCGGCCAACCAGCTCGGACGTGCCGAGGTGCGCCTCGTGCGCCTTCACGATCACCGGGCAGCCGGCCGCGAGCGCCGACGCGGTATCGCCGCCCGCCACCGAGAATGCGAGCGGGAAATTGCTCGCGCCGAACACGGCGACGGGCCCGAGCGCGACTTTCTGAAGCCGCAGGTCCGAACGCGGCAGCGGCGTGCGCGCCGGCTGCGCGGGATCGATCGACGCGGCGAGGAAGCGCCCGTCGCGCACGACACGCGCGAACAGCCGGAGCTGGCCGACGGTACGGCCGCGCTCGCCTTGCAGCCGCGCGACGGGCAGGCCCGTTTCGGCGTGCGCGCGCTCGATCAGCGCGTCGCCGAGCGCGACGATTTCATCCGCGATCGCTTCGAGAAACGCCGCGCGGGCCGCGAGCGGCTGCGTGCGGTACGCATCGAACGCGTCGCGTGCGAGCTCGCACGCGCGGTCGACGTCGGCCTGCGTCGCGACGCCGAACACCGGGGCCTCGATTGGCGCGCCTTTCGTCGGGTCGAACGCCAGCAAGGTGCCTGCCGAGCCGGCCACCGCTTCGGCGCCGATCAGCATCTCTCCTGTCAGTTGCATGGGATGTGCTCCGTGGTTCGGGAATGGATTGCTCATTGTAGCGCAACAGATACGATGTCTGCCGACAACCTCGCATCATTCGCGCCGCCTGCGAAGGCGCCGACGATACACGCGCAAGCCTTGTCCGGCCAGCATATCGCGACTTTCCCACACTGTGACGACGATCCCCAAAGGGAAAACCCGAGGTTTCTGAATCCGGGCATTCTCAATAAACTTTCGCTCATGTCATACGACGACGTACATTTAAAGTGAGCAATCAGACCTCCCCTCGCGAGCTTCCGCTCGACCTCGCGCGCACCGCGCGCCGGACCGCCGTGCGCTACTGGATCCTCGCGATGCTGTTCGTCGTCACGACGCTCAACTATGCGGACCGCGCGACGCTGTCGATCACCGGCACGCCGATCCGCAAGGCGTTCGGCATCGATCCGGTGACGATGGGCTACATCTTTTCGGCGTTCAGTTGGGCGTACGTGCTCGCGCAACTGCCGAGTGGCTGGCTGCTCGACCGCTTCGGCGCGCGGCGCGTGTATGCGGCCAGCATCTTCCTGTGGTCGGCGTTCACGCTGCTGCAAAGCACGATCGGCCTCGGCGGCAGCGCCGCGTTCGCGGTCGCCGCGCTGTTCGCGATGCGCTTCGCGGTCGGCATCGCCGAAGCCCCGGCCTTTCCGGCGAACGCGAAGGTCGTGGCGAGCTGGTTCCCGACCGCCGAGCGCGGCACCGCGTCGGCGATCTTCAACGCCGCGCAGTACTTCGCGGCCGTGGTGTTCTCGCCGCTGATGGCGTGGCTCACGCATGCGTATGGCTGGCACCAGGTGTATCTGTGGCTCGGCCTTGCGGGCATCGCGCTCGCGTTCCTGTGGCTGCGGGTCATGAAGGATCCGGCCGACCATCCGGCCGTGAACCGAGCGGAACTCGAGCATATCGAGCAGGGCGGCGGACTGGTGCGCACCGCCGCGCGCAGCAGCAACGGCGCGCGCTCGGAAGGCAGCCGCGTGGCCGGCTGGTACTACGTGCGCCAGCTGCTGTCGAACCGGATGCTGATCGGCGTGTACCTCGGCCAGTACTGCGTGAACGTGCTCACCTACTTCTTCCTCACGTGGTTCCCGATCTACCTCGTGCAGGCGCGCGGGATGTCGCTGCTGAAGGCCGGCTTCATGACGTCGCTGCCCGCGATCTGCGGGTTCCTCGGCGGCGTGCTCGGCGGGATGCTGTCGGACGGGCTGATCCGTCGCGGTGTGTCGCTCACGCTCGCGCGCAAGATCCCGATCGTCGGCGGGATGGCGCTGTCGATGGTCATCATCGGCTGCAACTACGTCGACAGCGAAGTGCTGGTGATCGCGCTGATGGCCGTGTCGTTCTTCGGCAAGGGGATCGGCTCGCTGGGCTGGGCCGTCGTCGCGGATACCGCGCCGAAGGAAGCGATCGGCCTGTCGGGCAGCCTGTTCAACATGTTCGGCAACACGGCCGGCATCGTCGCGCCGATCGCGATCGGCTACCTCGTCGGCGCGAGCGGCTCGTTCAACGGCGCGCTCGTGTTCGTCGGGCTGAACGCGCTCGTCACCGTATTCAGCTATCTCGTGATCGTGAAGGACATCAAACGCGTCGAACTGCGTCATCGCGACGCCTGACGCTCGGCTTCAAGACAAAACGACGGCGGCCGCATAAAACGGCCGCCGTCGTTGCATTCGACCGCCGGTATCCGCGGTCAGATCGACGAATGCGCGACGCGCAGCATGTCGTGCACGCCCGACGTCATCAGCGCGAGGAACGCGAGCAGGCCCACGTAGCAGAGCGCGTACGTCGTCTTCGTCTCGATCGACGTCGCGTAGTACACGCGGTTCTCCGGCGCGTCGGGGTCGTAGCGCCACGCACGCTTCAGCTGCGGCAGCGCGAGGATCGCCATCACGATCAGCAGCGGGCTCGGGCGGTACACGAACAGCGCGATCAGCACCGGCACGCCCGCAAACCAGATGCGCGGCGACAGCACCGCGGTGATCCGCCCGCCGTCGAACGGCGACAGCGGAATCATGTTGAACAGGTTCAGGAAGAAGCCGGTGTACGACAGCGCGAGCAGCAGGTTGCTGTCATAGTGGCGCGCGGCCGCGTAGCAGGCCAGCGCACCGAGCGTGCCGACGAACGGCCCGGCGAGCCCGACGTACGCCTCGGTTTCCGCGTCGTGCGGCATCTCCTTCAGCTGGATCCACGCGCCGACGAACGGGATGAAGGTCGGCAACCCGACGTCGAGCCCGCGCCGCTGCGCGGCGATGTAATGGCCGGCCTCGTGCACCAGCAGCAGCGCCACGAAACCGGCCGCGAACCGCCAGCCGTAGAACACCGCGTAGACCGCGATCGACGCCAGCATGGTGCCCGCCGACACGAGCACCTTGCCGAGCTTGAGGCCGCCGAAGATCAGCAGCAACAGCTTCGTCATTCCTTGCGCTCCATGCCGGATGCGTCGGAGACGCTGGATGCCTCCGCGACGGCCGGCACCGCGGCCGCCTTCGGCTTGCGCCCGAAGAAGCGCTTCAACGCCGCGCCGCCGGCCAGCAGCGCGACCGCGCCGATCTTGAAGAACTTCACCGCGAACGCGCCGATCAGCGCGAGCAGGCCAAGCTTCTTCGCGCCGACACCGACGATCAGCGCCGCAAGGCCGTACTCGGCGACGTGGTCGGTCGACTTGTTGAAATCGGCGTAGCGCTTGCCGTCGTTGAAGCGGATGTTCGACAGCAGCTCGTCGGCCGACGCCTTGTATTTCGGCAGGTCGGCAAGCGTCGACGCCATCGTCAGCGACAGGTAGCCGTCACGGCCGAGCACCAGCGTCCGGTAGTTCACGCCGTCGTTCTCGGCATTCGGGGCCGCGCCCTTGTCGCGGATGATCGCGGACCACACGAGCCGGTGCGTGGCCGCGTCGTAGGCGGGCGCCTTCGCCCAGCCGACCACCTCGGTCTCCGGCAGGCCGCGCTCCTTGCGCCCCGGGTTGTCTTCCTCGGTGCCGGACTGCAGGCTCTTCAGCAGCTCGTCGGGTTTCCAGTCCTTTGCATCGTCATCGCGGATATAGCCGCTCGGCTCGAACGACACGACCGAGATCCAGTCGGCATCGGGATCATCGGGCAGCACGAGGCCGACCAGCTTGGATTCGTCGATCGAGTTGCCCATCGAGCGCAGGTAGCGGCCGGCTTCGGCGGCCGGCACGAACGATTCGCCGGCTTTCAGCTTCAGCACGGCTTCGTGTTTCACGTCGATGTCGGTCGGGCCCTTCACGACCGCGTCGTTGGCGGCCGCGGCGGCGGCCCTCATTTCCACCTGCGCAGCTTCGGTCTGCGCGTGGCCGGTGGTCGCGGCGAATGCAAGCGTCGCCACGCAGGCGAACCGGACGGCAAGTTTTTTCATTGTTGGATTCCCCTGGAATGCCTTGTCGTAAATATGCACGGCACCGGCCCAGGCGCTTTCAATCGCGGGGCCGGCGTCGTCTCTCAGTTGGCACGGGGGCTATGGTAACGCAGCGCGGTGACACGTCCGGGGAACGGCGAGATGCTTACGTCGCAGGTAATGTCCATGGTGCGCGGGATTGCCTATCATCTGCTGCATGAACCCGACCGCCGCCCTCCATTCGCCCTCCCCGTCCGCCGGCCGCGCGCCCGGTATCGGCCCGCTGCTGCGCACGTGGCGGCAACGCCGGCGCCTGAGCCAGATGGCGCTTGCGCTCGACGCGGAAGTCTCCGCGCGCCACCTGAGCTTCGTCGAATCGGGCCGCGCGCAGCCGAGCCGCGAGATGGTGCTGCATCTCGCGGAGCGTCTCGACGTGCCGCTGCGCGAACGCAATGCGCTGCTCGTCGCGGCCGGCTTCGCGCCGCTGTTCCGAGAACGGCCGTTTTCGGATCCGCAACTGGATGCCGCACGCCATGCGGTCGAAGCGGTGCTGCGCGGCCACGAGCCCTACCCGGCGCTCGCCGTGGACCGCCACTGGACGCTGCTCGCCGCGAACCGGATGCTCGGCGCGCTGGTCGCGCAGGCCGACCCGGCGCTGCTGCAGCCGCCCGTCAACGTGCTGCGGCTGAGCCTGCATCCGGACGGGCTCGCGTCACAGATCGTCAACTGGCACGAATGGCGCGCGCACATCCTGCATCGGCTGCAGCGGCAGATCGATGCGAGCGGCGACCGCACGCTGCACACGCTGCGCGACGAACTCGCCGCATATCCGGCGCCGGCCGGCCAGCCCGACGACACGCAGGCGCGCACCGACTTCGCGGATATCGCCGTGCCGCTGCGGCTGCGCACGGCGGCCGGCGAGTTGACGTTCTTCAGCACGACGACGGTGTTCGGCACACCGGTCGACGTGACGCTGTCGGAACTCGCGATCGAGGCGTTCTTCCCGGCGAACCCGGAGACGGTGGACGCGATGCGGGCGCTGGCGGACGCGTTGCCGGCGGAGTAATGTCGGCGTGCGGGTCGGCGGCGTGCACATCCCGCTCTCGTCGGATCGTTGCGTTTGCACACTACAATGAGCGCCATCCGCGCCGGACCTCGCCATCGCGTTTGCCACGGGCCGGACGGCCCGTGTCAGCTCCTCCGTTGACGATGCCGGCATGTCCTGGCTTTGCCGGGGCAAGACTCATCATGAATCCGCTCAGGCACTCGCCGCCCCCATGATTCCTGCTCCGCTTTTCTCCGGCGCCTTCCTCGCCATTCTCGGCATTTCGTTTCTGGCGACTGTCGCCGTGCTGCTTTGGGTCGTCACGCTGACGTTTTCTCCCGATGCGCGACGCGCATTTCGCGCGCGCTGGATACGCAAGTCCGTCCTGCTCGGCGTGCTCTGCTGGATGAGCAGCTTGTTCGTCGCGTTGGCAATCGCTTATTTGAAGATCGATCTGGATGCACGAAAGAAAGACGCCGCGGAACATCCCACGCTGGAAAAGACCACCCGGCTGATGGGCATCGACATGCCGCCCGGCACCCAACTGTCGCTCGGCACCGCCGGCGACATGCATTCGTTCGACACAGCCGTGTTTCCGCGCGAGGTCGATGTCTACGGCATCCCCGCCAAGGCGGTGGAGGTCCGGTCGGAATTCGACGACGAAGCGCCGCGGAACGACGGGAGCCCCGTCCACCTCACTGCGCTGGGGCTGACGATCACCGGCCCCCGCTCGCTCGACGGATGGGTGTGCGATGCAGGCCAACCGATGGAAATCGTCTTGCGCAACGACGCCCGGACCAGGTCGCTGTGGTGGTGTCGTCTGGCCGACGGCAATCGGGTAGCCGACGCCATCGTTCCGGCCGGATCGGACTTGATCCGTGACACGACCACCTATGGCGACGGTCTGCGCGACGACGACTACTGGCGTATCGATGTTGCCCAAGGGGGCGTATTTCAACTGGCGGGGCTGGCGCTGCACGGCGCGAGACTGCGACTCGACCGGCAGCATCGCATCGTCGCCTTCACATCTGCGACGCTGGCACGCGCAATCGACATCGGCGGCATCCACTACCCCGCCGGGACCGCGGTCTCCTCCGCGTTGCGCGGGCTCCGCGAGAAGTATCCCGGCGCCTGGGTCTTCACACCGACGCGCGGTCAGCCGGCGATCAGCATAACCAATGGGCCGATCGCCGAAGGCATGTCGATCGTCCAGGCGCCGTCGGGAAAGACCTACGCGCTCGTGCGGGATGCGGCTTACTGAGCGGACGCTGAACCGGGCCGCACATCGTTCGGGTCAAGCCACCGCATCAAGAAACGCGACCGGCTGCCCGACCGGCCGCCCATTCAGCGCCTCGTCGCGCACGACAACCTGCCCGCGCACGACCGTATGCACGGGCCACCCCGTGACCGCGCAGCCGTCGTACGGCGTCCAGCCGCTCACGCTCGCGATCCATTCGTCGCGAATGGTTCGCCGCGCACGCAAGTCGACGATGCTGAAATCGGCGTCGTAGCCCGCCGCGATCCGCCCTTTCCCCGCGATGCCGAAGATCCGCGCCGGCCCGGCGCTGGTCAGGTCGACCAGCCGCGCGAGGCTCAGGCGGCCCGCATGCACGTGATCGAGCATCAGCGGCAGCAGCGTCTGCACGCCGGTCATCCCGCCCGGTGACTGCGGATAGGGCCGGCGTTTCTCATCGCGCGTGTGCGGCGCATGATCGCTGCCGATCACGTCGACCACGCCATCGCGAACGGCCTGCCACAGCGCATCCTGATGATGCCGCTCGCGCACCGGCGGATTCATCTGCGCGAACGTACCGAGCCGCGCGTAGCAATCGGGCGCGTGCAAGCTCAGGTGATGCGGCGTGACCTCGACGGTCACGCGATGCCGGTGCGGCGCGAGGAACGCCATTTCCCCGGCGGTGGACACGTGCAGCACATGCAGCCGGCGGCCCGTTTCGGCAGCAATCCCGACGATGCGCCGCGTCGCCGCCAGCGCGCTTTCCTCGTCGCGCCAGCGAGGATGATCACGCACGTCGCCGCTCGCTTCCACGAGCGCCCGGCGCTCGCGCAACCGCGCCTCGTCCTCCGCGTGCACGGCCATGCGCCGCCGTCCGTTGCGCACGATCCGGCGCAACACGGCTTCGTCGTCGGCCAGCAGATCGCCGAACGAACTGCCCATGAAGACCTTCACACCCGCGCAGCCCGGCAGGTTTTCGAGCGCCGGCAGCCGTTCGGCGTTCGCGGCCGAGCCGCCGATATAGAACGCGTAGTCGCACCACGCACGGCCGCACGCGAGATCCAGCTTGGCCTGCAGATCCTGCGCGGTCAGCGTCAGCGGATGCGTGTTGGGCATCTCGAAGATCGTCGTGACGCCGCCGAGCACCGCGCCGCGCGTGCCGGCCTCGAAGGTCTCCTTGTGCGTGAGGCCCGGTTCGCGGAAATGCACCTGGCTGTCGACGACGCCCGGCAGCACATGCAGGCCGCCGGCATCCAGCAGGACGTCGGCGCGCCACGTGCCGTGCAACGCGCCCAATGCGACGACACGGCCGTCCACGCACGCAATGTCGATCTGCTCGGCCCCGTTGGGTGTCATCACCGTGCCGCCATGCACGAGCAGGTCGGCGTGACGTCGCTTCAGCGCGTCGCTCGCGCCCCCTTCACGTCTGTTGCGCTCGTCCATCACTCAGAACTCGTTCTGGATGTGCTTGTAGCCCAGCACCAGCGCATTGTTCGTGCGTGCAACGTCCTCTGAGAAATCGCTCGCGTCGGCCGTCACCTGCGGCAACGCGGCGAGATCGGTTTCCGGCCCGATGCGCTCGGTCGAACGCACGTAGAAACCCGGCGGCAGGTGGCAGCCGTCGACGACCGCGTTGTAGCGCACCACGCAGCCGTCGTCGATCGTGCAGTTGAACAGCACGCTGTTGAAGCCGACGAACACGCCGTTACCGACCTTGCACGGCCCGTGGACGATCGCGCGATGCGCGATCGACGTGTTCTGGCCGATGGTGACGCTCGCGCCCGACTTCGAATGGATCACCACGCCATCCTGGATGTTCGAATGCGCGCCGATCACGATCGGCGCGATCCGGCCGCCGGCATCCGTTTCGTCGGCACGGATCACCGCGTACGGGCCGATGAACACGTTCTCCTCGACGATCACGAGCCCGCACAGAATGGCGGTCGGATCGACGAAGGCGCTCGGGTGAATCTGCGGCAGGTCGCCGCGCGGATTCTTTCTGATCATCAGGATTCCTGCCTTGAAATGGAACGGCCGCGCTTGATCCGTTCGAACAGGCCCGGATCGCGCCACTGTCCGGCGATGGCCGGCGCGAACACGATGTCGTCCAGGTCGATGCGGCCCATGCGCGGGTTGAACGCATCGTCGCGAAAGCACTGCGCGTAACCGGTCTCGGTCTCGTGAACGATGATCGAATGCAGCCGCACGTCGGCTTCGCCGTTCGTCATGCGGGTGCAGGACAGCGCCGCATCGACGAGGCGAAAGAACACGCGCGAGAACTGCTCGGCGCTCGGCGACACGGGCAGCAGCACCCAGCGCTCGGAATGCCGGCGCATGCTCTCGACATAGCAAGGATCGTCATCCGACCACAGCGTCACTGCGTGGTCGAACGCGTCGATCAGGTCACGCACGTCGCCCTTGAGCAGCCCGAAGTCGTAGATCATCTGCCCGTGATCCAGCGCGTGCGCTTCGAGCAGCAGCTCGACGCGGTACGAATGGCCGTGGATCGAATGCGAGCAGCGCCGCGTGCTGCAGCCGCGCACGATATGCGCGTTCTCGAAGCGGAACAGCTTGCGGATCAGCATGCGTCGGCGCCTTCGTGAACCGGCGCGGCCCAGGCCACCGCATCGTGCGGATGCAGGCTTTCCAGATGACGCACGTGCACGCGCGGGGTCGCATGGTGGCCGTCCAGCGCGGCCTGGACCCGGCGCGCGGCATCCTCGACGAACATCAGGTTGCCGCCGTTCAGCACCGCGAATGCCTGCTCGTCCGCGCGCTTGACGGCCGTCTGCACCGGCGTGCCGAGCGCGTGCTCGATGCGATCAATGAGGTCGATCAGCCCCAGCGTCGCACCATCGGCGGGCAGCGCCACGCTGACGACGGCTTCGCTGCGCTGGCTGTGCGGCGTGGCCGCCGTCGCGTACCGTTTCAGCCACGCGGCGACTGCCGCCGGCTCTACGCGATCGTCGCGGCCGAACGCCGCCAGGAACGCCTGCTCGACCCAGTGCCGCGACAGCGCGGCGGAGCACGGGCACGTCGACGAATAGACGACCGTCACCTGCGCGCGCAGCTCGAACCGGGAGCCGGTCAGCGTCGCGTCGATCCGGACCGGATAGGCCTTCCATCCGGCCAGCCCGTCCGTCACCAGCGCGGCGCGGCGTGCCAGCAGGTCGAAGCGCAACCGTAGCCGCGCGCTGCGCGTGTCGCAGTCGCGATGGCTGTCGACCATCGCGTGCAGCGCATGCTGCAGGCCGGCCGGCGACAGCGCCGCGCCATCGCCGAGCCCGTCGAGCAGCCGGTACAGTCGCGACATGTGGATGCCCTTCACGTGCGGCGCAGGGAGATCGACCTGCACGTCGGCGCGCGCATGCAGGTCGCGCCGGCAGCCGGGCTCGGCCACTGCAACGGGCAGGTCGATGCCCTGCATGCCGACCCATTCGAGCGGGCGGCCGCCCGGCGCGGCATCGGTCAGGGAAATATCGGGAAGGGGTGCGTTCATGCTCGGAATCCGGTGGAGCGCCTTCTCCATCCGGATCGATGCAGGAAGCGCGTTCAGGTCAGGGCCAGTCGCGAAACGGGTTGTCCCACGTGGTCCAGTGTTCGGGGCCGGTGGCCATCTCGGCGTCGGTCAGCAGACACGCGTCGAAGCGCGCGCGCAGCGCGGGCTCGTCCATGTCCATGCCGATCAGCACGAGTTCCTGCCGTGCATCGCCGACGTGCTCGTCCCAGCGCGCACGGATCTGCGCGACGGCTTCCGCGTCCTGCGGCCAGCGCTCGGGCGGCGTGGCCGCCCACCAGTAGCCCGCCGGCCCATGCCGCGCGACCGCGCCGGCCTGCGACCACGAACCCGCGACGGTCGGGTGGGTGGCGAGCCAGAAGAACCCCTTCGAGCGGACGACGCCCGGCCATTCGCTTTCGACGAGATCGAAGAAGCGCTGCGGGTGGAACGGCCGACGCGCGCGATACACGAAGCTGCGGATCCCGTACTCGTCGGTCTCGGGCGTGTGCGTGCCGCGCATCTCCTGCAGCCAGCCCGGCGCACGCGATGCGGCTTCGAAGTCGAACAGGCCGGTGTCGAGCACGCGCTCGAGCGGCACTTTGCCGAATTCGGCGATCTCGATCCGTGCACGCGGGTTCAAGCCCCGCAGCAGTGCAACCAGCCGCTCGCGCGCGCTTGCGTCGATCAGGTCGATCTTGTTGATCACGATCACGTCGCAGAACTCGATCTGGTCGATCAGCAGATCGACGACCGTGCGCGCATCTTCGTCGCCCATCGATTCGCCGCGCGACTGCAGGCTGTCGCGCGATGCGTAGTCGCGCAGGAAATTGAACGCATCGACCACCGTCACCATCGTGTCGAGCCGCGCGACTTCGCCGAGGCTGCGGCCGTCCTCGCCTTCGAACGTGAACGTCTCGGCCACCGGCAACGGCTCCGAGATGCCGGTCGATTCGATCACGAGCTGGTCGAACCGCCCTTCGCGCGCGAGCCGGTCGACCTCGATCAGCAGATCCTCGCGCAACGTGCAGCAGATGCAGCCGTTGCTCATCTCGACCAGCTTCTCGTCGGTGCGCGACAGTCCCGCGCCGCCGTCGCGCACGAGCGCGGCGTCGATGTTGACCTCGGACATGTCGTTGACGATGACCGCGACACGCCGGCCCTCGCGATTGTTGAGGATGTGGTTGAGCAGCGTCGTCTTGCCGGCGCCGAGGAAGCCCGACAGGACGGTCACGGGAAGCCGCGTGGACGGGGGGAGTGCGGTACTCATCGGGCGATTCCGGAAGGAGGGTGGGCGATCATCGAGTGATACATTGTATCGCAACGATATAACATATCATTTCAAACGTCCAGCATGCCGGTTAGGTTTTGTCCGGAGCGGACCGCGCCGCTCCGGCATCACGCCGATTACGCCGTCACGTATAGAGCGACGCCTGCGGCAACTCGCCCGTCAGCGCGAACCGGCCCACATCCCGCAGCCGGTAATCGAGCGGATCGTGCAGCGTATGCGTGCGCGCGTTCCGCCAGAAGCGGTCGAGGCCGAGCGATGCGGCCGTCGCGCGTGCGCCGCAGGCGTCGAACAGCGCCTCGCCGTTCTCGAGCGCCGCGCGCTGCGCGACGATCTTCGCCTCCGATACCGCGAGCGCCACCTCGGCGCGCTCGTCCGCCGTCAGCGCATCCTGCCGCGCCCATGCACGCTGCAACGCGGCGGCCGCGCGATCGGCCAGCGCCGCCGCGGCGATCGCCCGCACACGCATGTCGCCGAAGCGTTGCAGCGTGTACGGATCGTCGCTCGCCTGCGCGACGTCCGACTGAATCCACGGGCGGCCATGCTTCAGCACGTAGTCGCGCGCTTCCGCCAG
Source organism: Burkholderia sp. Ap-955 (assembly GCF_011753045.1). NCBI lineage: Bacteria > Pseudomonadati > Pseudomonadota > Betaproteobacteria > Burkholderiales > Burkholderiaceae > Burkholderia > Burkholderia sp. Ap-955. Next base: position 96,511 of record NZ_VWWH01000011.1, on the reverse strand, counting down.
TGCGCCTTCCGCGAGCCCGACGAACAGGTTGGTCAGCACGAGCTGCGACACGAGCGTGCGCAGCGTCGCACGCGGGGTCGGCGGCGCCTCGGAACGGTGCAGCACTTCATCGGCCGCCAGCGCCACGCCGTCGAAGCGCACGCTGCCGCTGTCGGTCTGGCGCTGGCCGATCGGATCCCAGTCTTCGTTGACCGTGATCCCCGTGCGATCGGTCGGCACCACGCCGAACACGGTGCGGCCGGTGTCCGGATCGTGCGCGGACACCGTCATCCGCTGCGAGCCGCGCGTGCCCGAACAGAAGCCCTTCACGCCATCGAGCCGGTAGCCGCCGTCGGACGTCGCAGTGGCCACGAGCCGCGTGTCGAGCGGATTGACCGCATTGCCCCACCACCATTGCTGCTCGACCGTGCCGCGCAGATAGCGCTCGCGCTGCGCGGCGTTGCCCCACACGTCGACGCTCACCACCTGCAGGCACTGGAACCCGACGAGATGCGCGAGCGCACTGTCGACGCGCGCGATCTGCCGGATCGCATCGTAGATCTCGGGCCATGCGGCTTCCTGCCCGCCGAACGCACGCGGCACCGCGAGCGTCAGCAGGCCCGCCTCGGCGAGCCACTGCTTCTCCTGCGCCGCATGACCGCCCGCGCGGTCGCGCGCGGCGGCCGTGGTGCGCAACGCGTCGATCGCTCGCGCCAGCGCGGCGGGGTCGAAGGCGGGCGTATCGGTATCGGGCGCGAAGGTCGCCGGGCCGCGTGGATCGTTCATGCGACGGCTTCCTGCGCAACCGCTTCGCCCGACAGCAGGACGAGCGCGTCGAGCTGGCGGCCGGTCAGCCGCGACAGGATCTCGCGCCGCCAGTCGTCGTAGATCGCGCGGTATTCGGCGATATCCGCACCGAACACGTGCGCGGTATGCGCGTACTCGTCGTGCAGGTAATCGTCGAGCCGCGCCTGCGTTTCCTCGTCGGCCGCGATCACGCGATCGATCAGCGCGTCACGCTCGGCTGCCGGCAGCGCCTTCAGCGTGTCGAACCACCATTGGACGATCTGCACGCGATGCCACTCCTCGTCCGGCCGGATCCGGTTCTCGCCGTGCTCGCGCATCGCGGAATCGCCGATGCGGCCGGTCTTGCGCTGAATCCACAGCTTCGCGAGGATATGCAGCTCGTAGTGCCATTCGAACGCGAGAAAACCCGCGACGTCGCGCACCGCGATGTCGCCGATGCGCGCCCAATGCGCGGCGACGAGCCGGTCGACTTCCGGCAGCGGATCACGCCCCGTCAGTTCGGTCACGCGTTCGCGGCCGATCACCGCGTGCGCGCCGTCGTCGCCGAGCTGGCGCGACAAAATCAGCTGGAAATGCGGATCGTCGCGGAACAGCGTGTCGATCGCCTTCGCGACGACCTGCACGATGAACAGGTCGTGCGACGCCATCTTCGTGTAGTAGTCGGCGACGGCGGCCAGCTCGTCGCCGTGGCGCGGCTCGCGCGGCGGCGTCGCGAGTTTGTCGGGGAAGTCCGGACGATGGCGTCGCGCCACCTCCAGAAACAGCGCTTCCTCGAATTGTCCGTTCCATTCGCGCGGCGCGCCGATGGGCAAAGTCATAGTGTTCTTTCTCTCAGGATCATGAATGAAGCGAGCAGACGCTTGTGGCGTCGCTCAGGTACGCCGGGTCACGCGTCGGACCAGGCGGTCGCCCGTGATTTGCACGGCCGAGACGAGCGCGATCAGGATCACGATCACGGTCGCCATGACGGTGGTGTCGAAACGCTGGTAGCCGTAGCGGATCGCGAGATCGCCGAGGCCGCCCGCGCCGACGGCGCCCGCCATCGCCGTCGACCCGATCAGCGCGACGACGGTAATGGTGAAGCCGCCGAGCATGCCGGGCAGCGCTTCGGGCAGCAGCACGTGCCAGACGATGTGGCGGCGCTTCGCGCCCATCGCGAGCGCGGCCTCGATCAGCCCGCGGTCGACTTCGCGCAGGCTCACCTCGGCGATCCGCGCGAAGAACGGGATCGCGGCGATCGACAGCGGCACGACGGCCGCCCAGACGCCGATCGTCGTGCCGATCAGCACGCGCGTGAACGGCAGCAGCGCGACGAGCAGGATGATGAACGGCGTCGAGCGGAACACGTTGACGAGCGCGCCGAGCACCGCGTTCACGCCGCGCCGCTCGTAGATGCCGCCGGGCGCGGTCGTCACGAGGATCACCGCGAGCGGGATGCCGATCAGCGCGGCAATCACGGCCGACGCGGCAACCATCGACAGCGTGTCGCGGATCGCGTCGAGCAGTTCGGGCCACCAGAGGTCAAACATAGCCGAGCACCTCCGCGTGATTCGCGTGGCGGCGCGCGCGTTCCAGCAGCGCGGCCACCGCGCCGCCGCGGGCCGTCGATTGGCTTTCGTCGTCCGCACGCGGTGAGGCCGCGATCACGAGCCGCCCCTGCGCATGCCCCTGGATGCGTTCGATCCCGCCGTGCAGGAACCGCACCGAGCCGCCGAGCGCCACCGCGAGCGCGCCGACATCCGGCTCACCGCCGCTCTCGCCCGTATAGCGGACGTCGAGCACGACCTGCGCACCATCGGGCAACGCGGCCTGGTCGGGCAGCGGCTGCACGCGCGCGGCCAGTTCGGCCGGCAGGTCGTGCACGAGCGTGCTGAGCAGCGCGCGCGTCGCGCCGTGGCGCGGATCGCCGAACACGCGCCACACGGGGCCCGTTTCGACGACTTCGCCCTGTTCGATCACCGCGACCGTGTCACACACCGCGCGGATCACTTCCATCTCGTGCGTGATCAGCACGATCGTCAGCCCGAGGCGGCGGTTGATGTCGGCGAGGAGCGCGAGGATCGACTGCGTCGTCTCGGGATCGAGCGCCGACGTCGCCTCGTCGCACAGCAGCACCTCCGGATCGTGCACGAGCGCGCGGGCAATGCCGACGCGCTGCTTCTGCCCACCCGACAAGCTGGCCGGATACGCGTCGCGCTTCGCGGCGAGCCCGACCAGTTCGAGCAGCGCCTCGACCTTGCGCACGCGCTCGGCCTTCGGCACGCCGGCGATCTTCAGCGGCAGCGCGACGTTCTCGAACACCGTCTTCGCGGACAGCAGGTTGAAATGCTGGAACACCATGCCGGTGCGGCGCCGCAGCGCGACGAGCCCGTCCTCGTCGAGCGCGCCGACGTCGACGCCCTGCACGCGCACGCGGCCCGAACTCGGCCGTTCGAGCCCGTTCACGAGCCGCAGCAGCGTCGACTTCCCGGCGCCGCTGCGGCCGATGATCCCGAAGACCTCGCCGCGCCGCACGTCGAGCGTCACGTCGCGCAATGCAGCGGCCTGGCCGCGCGGGGTCGCGAACACCTTGCCGACCTGCTCCAGCGACACCGCGGCGCCGCCGGCGCGGGTCGATTCGGCCGACGCGGCCGCTTCGTCATGCGCCGTTGCCTCGGCGCCCGCACCTACCGCCGATGTCTCAATGAAACCCAGCGTATCGAACAATTGCGTCATCGCTTCGCTCCGTCACGTTCACGCATGCGCGGGATGCGCGGGTTCGGCCACGGCGGCCGGCCGGTGCTGCGCGCCGGTATGCCACGCGGGCAGGCGCGGGCCCGCGCCGAACAGCTTCTCGCGCAGCGTCGGCGCGGGATCGTAGTCTTCCTTGTAGACGCCGCGGTTCTGCAGCTCGGGCACGACCCAGTCGACGAAATCCTCGAACGACTCGGGCATCACGGTGCGCGTCAGGTTGAAGCCGTCGATGCCGGTCTCGTCGATCCACGACTGCAACTCGTCCGCGACCTGCGACGGCGAGCCGACGATCGGCGCATAGCGGCCGCCGAGCGACATCTGTTCGAGCATGCGCCGCACGGTCCACGTGCCGGTCGTGCTCTTGCGCGAGATCGCGTCGACGGCCGACTGGATCGAATCGGTCTTCACGTACGAGATCGGTTCGTCGAGGCCGTATTTCGCGAAGTCGATGCCGGTCGAACTCGCGAAATGCGCGAGGCCGGCTTCCGGGCTCGCGTAGCGCCGGTATTCGTCGAACTTTTCGCGGGCGAGCAATTCGGTCTCGGCGGTCACGACGCTCACGCCGGCAAAGATCTTGATCGAAGCCGGGTCGCGGCCCTGCCGTGCGGCGGCGGCGCGAATGTCGAGCGTGGCCGCGCGCGCGGCGGCCTTGCTTTGCCCATTCACGAACACGCATTCCGCGTGACGGCCCGCGAACTCGACGCCGCGTGCGGACGAACCGGCCTGATACAGCACCGGCGTGCGTTGCAGCGACGGCTCGCTCAGATGGATCGCGTCGATCGAGTAGAACGGCCCGTCGTGCTTCACGCGCCGCACCTTGCCCGGCTGCGCGAACACGCGCGCCTGCGCGTCGCGGATCACCGCATCGTCGTCCCAGCTCTGTTCCCACAGCTTGTAGACGACGTCCATGTAGTCGTCCGCGCGCTCGTAGCGGTCGTCGTGGCCGATCTGCTGCGCGAGGCCCATCCCGCGCGCGGCACTGTCGAGATAGCCGGTGACGATGTTCCAGCCCACGCGCCCTTTCGTCAGGTGATCGAGCGTCGACATCCGGCGCGCGAACAGGTACGGCGGCTCGTAGGTCAGGTTCGCGGTCACGCCGAAGCCGAGGTGCCGCGTGACCTGCGCCATCGCGGGCACGAGCAGCAGCGGATCGTTGACGGGCACCTGCACCGATTCGCGCAGCGCGGCGTCCGGGCCGCCGCCGAACACGTCGTACACGCCGACGATGTCCGCGAGAAAGATCCCGTCGAACTTGCCGCGTTCGAGCGTCTTCGCGAGGTCGGCCCAGTAGTCGAGATCGGTGTAGTGCGCGGAGCGGTCGCGCGGATGCGTCCACAGCCCGTGGTTGATGTGCCCGACGCAGTTCATGTTGAACGCGTTGAGCAGGATCTTCTTGCGGTTCGCCGTCGTCATGCCCGCCTCCGTCACCACGCGATCGCGTACAGCGAGCCGAACGCGTTGTCGAGCGCCTTGCGCACGGCCGGCGACTGCTGGTAGATCGCGATGAACTTGCGGATGCGCGGATCGTTCACGCTGTCGGGCCGCACGACCCACTGGATCGCGAAGATCTTGTTCTCGGTGCCGTCGAACAGCAGCGCGCTGTTCGGGTCGGTCGTGCCGGCGAGCTTGATGAAGCTCGGGTAGCCCTGCGCGAGATCGACGTCGTCGAGCGAACGCGCGAGCTGCGACGCTTCGAGCGGAATGATCTTCAGGTGCTTCGGGTTCGACACGATGTCGTGCGTCGTCGCGCGGTAGTCGGCGCCCGGCTTCAGCGTGATGAGCCCCGCGCGCTGCAGCAGCAACAGCCCGCGCCCGCCGTTCACCGGATCGTTCGCGATCGCGACCTTCGCGCCGTCCTTCAGCTCGCTGAAGCTTTTCACCTTCTTCGAATAGAGGCCGATCTTCATGATCGTGCCGGGTGCGATCGACACGAAGTTGTAGCCGCCCTGCTTGTTCGCGTTCTCGAGGAACGGGATGTGCTGGAAGTAGTTGACGTCGATGTCCTTGTTCGCGAGCGCCGCGTTCGGCGTATTCCAGTCGGTGAATTCGACGATCTTCACGTCGAGCCCCTGCGCCTTCGCCTCCTTCGCGGCGACCTTCAGCGCCTCGATCTGCGGGCTGGTCGAGATACCGACCTTCAGCGGCGCGGTGTCGGCCTGCGCGCCATTGAGCAACACGACGCCAAGCACGGCGGCAGCCAGCAGACGCGCGACGCGGCCGGCGGAAAAGCGGGCGGAAAAAACGGCATGCAGCATGAAACCACTCTCCTGTCCAAAGACGGTATCGACGGATGAGCGACGCCGCGGCGAACGCTCGGGCGTTCTCCGGACAGAGGTCATCGCATCGGAAAAGGATCAGCCGATGATAGAGAGCGGCGGGTGGGCGGTCTACGAAGCGATTGTGCGAAGAAAATCGCGCGCCGCGATATGCGGGCGGCCATGCGGGATCGGGGGCCTGACCGGGCGCTTGGCCGGCCGCCAGGCCGAAATCTCGGCCTGAGCGCCGGGCGAATTCCGAAATCTCGGCCAACCGGTCGGGCCACCCTTTCCGCAGACGAAACAAACCCCTTATAAATCAATGCATTAAAAATATTCCGGCAGGCCGCATTTCTGGCACGGGGGTTGCGTAATAGACGGCACACGATGCCGCGAAGCCATGCAGGCATACCAACATCAGGAGACACGTCTTGCAGACCTCTATCCATACCCCGTCCCATCCGGAGCCGGTTTCCGACGCCGTCGCCGCCCCGCGCGAGCGCTTCTGGCCGGAAGGCTGGTGGAAACTGATGGAAATCCGCATCGGCATCATTCCGCTGCCCGTCTACTTCATCCTGCTCGCGCTGATCGTCGGCTTCTCGGTGACCGGCAAGGTGCCCGGCGAGATCTCGATGGCGATCGCGGTGCTCGCGTTCTTCGGCTTCACCTGCGCGGAACTGGGCAAGCGCCTGCCGCTCTTGCGCAACATCGGCGCGGCCGCGATCTTCGCGACCTTCGTGCCGTCGGCGCTCACGTACTACCATGTGCTGCCCAAGCCGGTACTGAACCTGACCGTCGAGTTCACGAAGTCGACCAACTTCCTGTACTTGTTCATCGCGTCGATCATCGTCGGCAGCATCCTGAGCATGGATCGCCGCGTGCTGATCCAGGGCTTCGTGAAGATCTTCATCCCGCTCGCGGCCGGCTCGGTCGCGGCCGCGATCGTCGGCACGGCGGTCGGCACCGCGCTCGGCCTCGGCGCGCGCCACACGCTGCTGTACATCGTCGTGCCGATCATGGCTGGCGGCGTCGGCGAAGGCGCGATTCCGCTGTCGATCGGCTATTCGGAACTGATGCACCTGCCGCAAGGCGAGATGTTCGCGATGGTGCTGCCGCCGGTGATGCTCGGCAGCCTGACCGCGATCATCCTGTCGGGCGCGCTCGACATGCTCGGCAAGCGCCTCCCGCACCTGACCGGCAACGGTCGCCTGCAGGTCGGCGAATCGGGCGACATGACGCCCGAGAACGAGGAAATCCGCGGCCACGTCGACGTCTCGCACATCGCGGGCGCCGGCATCACGGCCATCACGCTGTATCTGGTCGGCCTGATGGCGCACAAGCTGTTCGGCCTGCCCGCGCCGGTCGCGATGCTGTTCCTCGCGGTGCTCGTGAAGCTCGCGCGCGCGGTATCGCCGCCGCTGCAGGAAGGCGCGTTCGTCGTCTACAAGTTCTTCTCGACCGCCGTCACGTATCCGCTGCTGTTCGCGATCGGCGTCGCGATGACGCCGTGGGACAAGCTGACCGCCGCGTTCACGATCGTCAACGTCGTCACCATCGTGTCGACCGTCGCGACGCTGATGGGCACCGGTTTCGTGGTCGGCCGCCTGATGAAGATGTACCCTATCGACACCGCAATCGTGAACGCCTGCCACAGCGGGCAAGGCGGCACCGGCGACGTCGCGATCCTGACTGCCGCGAACCGGATGCAGCTGATGCCGTTCGCGCAGATCGCGACGCGTATCGGCGGCGCGATCGTCGTCACGGTCACGCTGATCCTGATCGCCCACTTCGGATGACGCGCCGCCGCGCGCACCGTCGCGCAGGCCGCTTTGCACGCGCCGCCGCCGGCCTAGCCGGCGCGCGGCGCGCGTCGTTCGGGGCGTCGTTCCGGGCGTCACGCCGTGCGGACGGTTGCGGGCTTCGATGAGGGCGAACGTGCAGAAGAGCTTCAAGGGAATCCCGTGGTGGGGCTGGGCATCGGCCGGCGTGCTGTACGTATGCGTGGCGGCCGCGGCCGTCGATTTCGCGTGGGAACGCGCGATCGACGCGCTCGAGGAAACCGGTGCGCACCGGCTCGACCTGTATGCGTCGAGCCTGAAGAGCGAGCTCGGCCGCTTCGAGATCCTGCCCGGCCTGGTTGCGCGGCAGGACGGCGTGCGCACGATGCTGAAAGCCGCGCCGCAGGACACCCCCGCGCTCGTGCACACGGTCAACACCTACCTCGAAGCCGTGAACCGCGACGCGGGCAGCGGCGCGGTCGACGTGATCGACCTGCAGGGCAACGTGATCGCCGCCAGCAACTGGAACGAGACGCTCAGCTTCGTCGGCACCAACGTGTCGTACCGGCCGTACTTCAAGGACGCGCTCGCGCGCGGCAGCGGCCGCTTCTTCGGCATCGGCACCAACACCGGCGTGCCGGGCGTCTACTTCGCCAGCGCGGTGCGCGACGACGGCGCGCCGATCGGCGTGGCCGCCGTGAAGATCAGCGTTGATTCGCTCGAATCCGCGTGGCGCGCGCCGGGCGTCGCCGCGATGGTCGTCGACAGCAACGGCGTGGTCGTGATCTCGACCGAACCGGCATGGAAATTCACCGCGCTGCGCCCGATCACCGCACAGCAGCAGCGCGACATCCAGGCGTCGCGCCAGTACGCGGGCCGCACGGTCGACGCGCTGCCGTACCGCCATATCGGCGACCGCAGCGCAGCCGCGTGGTTCGGCACCTTCCCCGATACGCGCCACAGCGGCCGCACCACGCGCTATCTCGTGATGTCGCGCCCCGCGCCGCAGGCCGGCGATTCGCTGATGGTGCTGCTCGACATCGCGGTCGCGCGGCGCCAGCAGCAAACGGCCTTCGTGTTCGTCACCGGCGCGTTCCTGATCGCCGCGCTGCTGGCCGGCTATGCGATCCAGCGGCGCCGGGCGATCGTCGCGCGACTGAACGCGCAGGATGCGCTGCGGCGCGCGAACGACCAGCTCGAGCTGACCGTCGCGCAGCGCACGGCCGCGCTGACGGCCGCGAACAAGCGGATGCAGCGCGAGATCGTCGAGCGCGAACGCACCGAGCAGCGGCTGCGCGCGTCGCAGCAGGAAGTCGTGCATGCGGGCAAGCTCGCGGTGCTCGGGCAGATGGCCGCCGGCCTCACGCACGAGCTGAACCAGCCGCTCGTCGCGATCCGCACGCTGTGCGACAACGCGCGCACGTTCTTCGAGCGCGGCCAGCCCGCGCCGGCGCTCGCCAATCTCGAACGGATCGGCAAGCTCGTCGACAGCATGGCGGTGCTCACCGGCGAGCTGAAGACCTTCGCGCGCAAGCCCGACGTCGAACGCGTCGCGGTGTCGCTGAACGAGGCCGTCGCGCATGCGCGGCTCATCTACGATGCGCGGATTCGCGACGAAGGCGTGCAGCTCGACGTGAACATCGCGCCCGGCACAGCCGTATCGGCCGAATCGAGCCAGTTGCAGCAGGTGATCGTGAACCTGCTCGGCAACGCGCTCGACGCGGTGCACGACGCGAGCGTGCGCCGCATCGTCATCGAGGCCGCCGGGCCGGACGAAGCCGGCCGCGTGCGCTTCACCGTCGCCGACAGCGGCGCGGGCATCGCGCCCGAGGTGCTGCCGCACCTGTTCGAGCCGTTCGTCACGACCAAGCCGCGCGGCCAGGGCCTCGGGCTCGGCCTCGCGATCACGTCGCGCATCGTCGAGGCGTTCGGCGCGAAGATCGCCGCGACGAACCGCGACGAAGGCGGCGCGCAGTTCAGTATCGAATTCGCGGCGGCCACGCTGCAAAGGACAGAGCATGGAAGATGAGATTCGGGTGCTGGTCGTCGAGGACGATGAAAACGTCCGGATCGGCGTCGAGCAGGCGGTAGCGCTTGCCGGCTTCGCAGTGGACGCGTTCGCGTCGGCCGCCGACGCACTGCATCACGTCGCGCCCGGTGCGCCGGTCGTGATCGTGTCGGACGTGCGGATGCCGGGCATCGACGGGCTGCAGCTGCTCGATCGCGTGATGGCCATCGACGCGCAGATCCCGGTCGTGCTGATCAGTGGCCATGCCGACATCTCGACGGCCGTCGGCGCGATGCAGGTCGGCGCGTACGACTTCATCGAGAAGCCGTTCTCGTCGGACGTGATCGCGGGGCGCGTCGCGCGCGCGGTCGAGAAGCGCCGCCTGACGCTCGAGGTGCAGGGGCTGCGCGCGGCGCTGAACAACTGGCAGGGCATCGAGGCGTTCGTGCTCGGCAAGTCGCCCGCGATGGCCGACGTGCGCAAGAAGATCCTGCGCCTCGCCGATACGTCGGTGTCGGTGCTGATCACCGGCGAAACCGGCACCGGCAAGGAACTGATCGCGCGCAGCCTGCACGATTTCGGCGGCCGGCGCGACGCGCATTTCGTCGCGCTGAACTGCGGCGGTTTGCCGGAGCAGGTCTTCGAGAGCGAACTGTTCGGTCATGAAGCCGGCGCGTTCACCGGCGCGATCAAGAAGCGCATCGGCAAGATCGAATGGGCGGACGGCGGCACGCTGTTCCTCGACGAGATCGAGACGATGCCGATTTCGCTGCAGGTCAAGATGCTGCGCGTGCTGCAGGAGCGCGTGGTCGAGCGGCTCGGCGCGAACGAGCTGATTCCGGTCGACTGCCGCGTGGTCGCCGCGTCGAAGGCCGATCTTGCCGAACTCGCGGCCGACGGCCGCTTTCGCGCGGACTTGCTGTATCGCCTCAACGTCGCGCAGATCGAACTGCCGCCGCTGCGCGAGCGGCGCGAGGACGTGCCGCTGCTGTTCGAGCATTTCGTGCTCGCGGCCGCGCGCCGCTTCGGGCAGCCGGCACCGGTCGTCACGGCTGCGCAGGTATCCGAACTGATGACGCATGCGTGGCCCGGCAACGTGCGCGAGCTGCAGAACGTGGCCGACCGCTTCGTGCTCGGGCTGACCGGCGACAGCCTGCTGTCGTCCGGCGGCACGCCGGCCGCGGGCGGCACGCTCGCGGAACAGCTCGCGTATTTCGAGCGGATGCTGATCGAGGACATGCTGCAGCGTCACAACGGCAACGTTGCGGACGCAAGCGAAGCGCTCGGGATGCCGAAGAAAACGCTCTATCACAAGCTGCGCAACCTGCGGATTCCCGCGCGCGGCGACGCGGCGGCCGATGGCGGCGAATGACGCGAACGAGGACACGCACAGCATGGATCGCATCGAAGTCACCGAACAGGGCCGCATCACCGGCCACTTGATCCGCGGCGTCACGCACGCGCAGAAGACCTTCCGCCCGAGCGACTGGCCCGAGCGCCTCGCGGGCGTCATCACGCTGTTCGTCGGCGAACGGCGGCCCGGCTATCCGTGCGCGCTGTCGCGGCTCGCGATGCCCGTCGTCGACGGCAACGTCAAATGCCTGTTCGTGTCGGACGAATTGCGCACCGTGTGTGCGGACGCGTTCGATTTCGCGATGCAGTTCGCGGCCGACAACGACCTCCCGGTCGTGCTTCAGACCGCGCCCGCGTTGACCGTACGCTGACGCGCGGGCCGCTTTCGCGGCTCGCGTACCTGCTTCCCGTTTTCCAAAGGTGCCATGCGTGGATGCGCAGGCCGCCGCACGCCCTTTTCCGGCGTTTCCGGCGCCGCGACCAATCGTTAGACGATTGAAAGCATCGATACCCTTCCCCTTCCGACAAGGGTTTGCGGCCGAGCCATCAATAAAATTGATCGTGACGATGAAAATTATGCGTTTTCCTTGCAGGTCGCCGTGATGCATAGTTGCGTCGTGTTGACGCACCTTTGAGTCTTTCAGTCATGAACATGCGAATCGAGCCGTCCGTGCTCGCGAACCCCGACCTGCAATTTGCGACGCTTTCGTCAGGCATCAGCCTGCCGTATGTCGAGCGGGGCAGCGGCGCGCCGATGGTGTTCGTGCACGGCTCGCTGTGCGACTACCGCTACTGGGATCCGCAGCTCGCGTCGCTGTCGGCCCACTACCGCTGCATCGCGCCGAGCCTCAGCCATTACTGGCCGGCCGTCGAAGCGGGCATCCAGGACGAGTTCAGCTGGCAGAACCATGTGGATGAGCTCGCCGAATTCATCGACGCGCTCGATCTCGGCCCCGTGCATCTGGTCGGCCACTCGCGCGGCGGCAGCGTCGCGTTCAACGTCGCGCGCCAGCATCCGCATCTCGTCGAATCGCTGACGCTCGCCGATCCGGGCGGCCCGCTGCAACAGCCGGGCGTGCGCGAAGCCGCGCTGCCGGCCGCCGCGATCGCGCTGCGCACGAAGGCCGTGAACTTGATCGGGCAAGGCGACGTCGAATCGGGCCTCGAGATGTTCGTCGATTCCGTGAGCCTGCCGGGTGCATGGAAGAAGAGCACGTCGCGCTTCCGCACGATGGCGATCGACAATGCGAGCACGCTGCCGAAGCAGTTGCGCGACCCGCTGCCCGCATATTCGCAGCACACGGCCGGCGACATCGCATGCCGCACGCTGCTGATCGACGGCCAGCGCAGCCCGAAGATGTTCCGCAACAACGTCGACACGCTGTCGCAATGGATCGGCAATGCGCAACGGCAGACCGTCGCCGGCGCGTCGCACGGGATGAACGCCGCGAGCCCCGCCGTGTTCAACCGCTTCGTGCACGAGTTCGTCGCCGCGTAAGTGCTCCCGGGCGGCTTCCGCGCCGCCCGTTCTCCTCGCTGTTCAACGACGATGCGGATACGCGCCGCATCGCCGCTTCATCAACCGCCGTGCGTCACCGGCGCGTCCGTCCCGTCAATCTGCCTGCGCCATTCCGCCAGCACGGCTTACCACACTGCCGGTTCCGGCTCCGCCTTGCGCGTGACCGCATCCGGCAGCCCGAACACGCTGTCGAACGCCCAGTTGTACACGAACGTGAAGATCGGGAAGAACACGATCAGCACCGCGTCGTACAGGAACGCCTGCAGCAGCGACACGTCGAGCCACCACGCGATCAGCGGGATCAGGAACGTCACGAGCGCGATCTGGAAACCGATCGCATGCAGCACGCGGCGCCCGACCGTGCGCGTCGTCGCCGCGCTCTTGCGCTCCCACGCCTCGAACGCGAGGTTGTACAGGAAATTGACGGTGACGCCCGTCGTCGAGATCATCACCCCCATCGCGCCGCTCGTCGCGACGCTCGCGCCGCTCAGCATGCCGAGCACCGACGATGCGATCAGGATGCCGAGCACTTCGAACACCACGACGTAGACTATGCGTCTCTTCCACCCTTGCATGACCATCCACCTTCTATCGAACAAGGTGGCGAGACTATCAGCGGGTAGCGCGTCCGCAAAAGTCAGGTCCTTTCAATTTTTCTGACAGGAGGCCCGTGCATGCTGACCAGCGACCACATCGACATGCTGCTGACCGTCATCGACAAAGGCTCGTTTTCCGCCGCCGCGCGGGCGCTCGGCCGCACGCCGTCCGCGATCAGCATGGCGATCGCGAACCTCGAGGCCGAACTCGACCTCGTGCTGTTCGACCGCGGCACGCGCGAACCGACGCCGACCGCCGCGATGGCCGCGCTGCTGCCCGACGCGCGCTCGATCGCCGAGCGGCTGCACGCGCTGCGCGCGCATGCGCAGCACCTGTCGGAAGGCGTCGAGGATACGTTGCGGCTCGGCCTCGCCGCCGAACTCGACGGCGCGCCCGTCGCCCGCGCGCTGACGGCCGTCGCCGCGAAATACCCGGCGCTCGCGATCAGCATCGTCACGGCGCCGCAGGACGTGATCGTCGATGCGCTGCATCGCGGCACCGTCGATCTCTGTGTCGCGTATGGCGGGCTCGACCTGCATCCGCAGGAGCAGATCCACGGACTGTGGACCGAGACGCTCGTTGCGGTCGCCGCGCCGAGCCATCCGGCGATCGCCGAATGCGCGCAGCCCGAAGCGATCGAGCGGCTGTCCGGGTTCCGGCAGATCGTGATCGCCGATCCCGAGCGGCCGCTGACCGACGTGCGGCCGTTGATCGGCAACCGCACGTGGAAGGTGACCGACATGGCGACCGCAATCGCGCTCGTGAAGGCCGGACATGGTTGGGCGAACCTGCCCGAATCCGTGATCGCCCGATACGTCGCCGACGGCGAACTCGCGCCGCTCGTGTTCGCCAACATCCGCAACGGGCTGCCGCTGCCCGTGTTCCTGAGGCGGCCGAAGCACACGGGGCTCGGCAAGGCGGCCAGCGAACTGGTGCGCGCGCTGCGGGCTGCAGGCGATGAAAAATGATCGGCGTGGCGGCGAGCGCCGCCACGCCGTCGGTCAACGCCGGACGGCTTGACCGTTAGTTGCGATCAGTGCGCTGTCGCCGCCGCGCTCTGGATCGAATCGACGAGCGACGCGTTGTCGTAGCGTCGTCCGGCAATACCCCATCCGCCATCGACCGCATGGACGACGTTCACCCACACCTGCGCGGGCGTCAGCCGCCCACCTGCCCAGCGCAGCACGATCGCCGTCGCCCGTTCGACGAATTGCCGCTGACGGTCGGGCGCCGCGAGCGCCACGGCGGGCAGCTTCAGCTCGACGAACGCGGCGGGTTCCGCGCGTCCATGCACGAAGGTCCGGTTTCGCGGCAGCACGTTGAGCGTGCCCACTACGTTCGGCGCCAGGAACGCATTCCCGGCCAATCCCTCGACTTCCAGCAGCGCATCGGTCAACTCGGCAAACACCGGCCCCTCGTCGTCCGGCGTGAAAACCCCTTCGGATACGGTCAGCGTAATCGGCATCGCACTTTCTCCTGGTCAGGTCATCGGTTGGGTGACGTGATATAAATACCAGTCACTCTCTATACATTAGACACTGATCGCTCTCTATGCAAGATAAAGAGTGATCGCTCTGAAGCGAGCCTGTCATGCGTTATTCCGTCGAGCACAAGCACGAAACCCGTACGCGCATCCTCGATGCCGCGAGCCGGCTGTTCCGCGAGGAGGGGTATGGCGGCTCCGGCATCGGTCCGCTGACGAAGGCGGCGGGCGTCACCAACGGCGCGTTCTACGGCCATTTCAAAACGAAGGGTGAAGCGTTCCAGCAGGTCGTCCTCGATGGCCTCGCCCAGCTACGGCAAGGCGTCGCGACGTTCAAGGCCGAGCATGGCGCGCGCTGGCGGCGCCCGTTCGCGTCGTTCTACCTCGGTCCGCGGCGCACCTGTGAACTCGGTGAAAGCTGTGCGCTGCCGAGCCTGTCCCCGGAAGTGATGCGCGCCGATGACGAAACGCGCGATGCGTACGAGCAGGCACTGCGGCAGATCGTCGACGAAGTGTCGGCCGGGATGGACAACCCACCCGATGACGATCGGGCCATCGCGTTTCTTGCGCTGCTGTCGGGCGGCGTCACGCTCGCGCGCGCGGTACGCGATCCCGAGCTGGCGCAGCGCATCGCCGATGCGGTCGGCCGCTACGCGGTGGTCATCGCCGAACGCACGGACGTGAAACCGGAGCAACAGGCCTGACCGCCCTGACTGACCGCCAATAAAAAACCCCGATCCGCATCGTCACGGATCGGGGTTCTTCGATCGACCGCCGGTTTCGGCAGGGCAGTGCATCAACGCGCCGCCACCTCCGCCTTGCCCGTCGCCGCATCGCCCACCGCCGTCGGCACCGGCCCCCATCCGCCGCCCAGCGCGCGGATCAGGTTCACGGTCGACACGGCCTGCGCGCCGGTCAACTGGTTCGACTGCAATTGCGACTGCAGCACCGAGCGCTCGCTGTCGATCACGTCGAGATACGCGACCTCGCCTTCCTGATACTGCGTGCGCGACAATGTCGCCGCGCGGCGCGACGCGTTGACGGCCGCATCCTGCGCGCGGATCTGGTCGTCGAGCAGGCGCAGGTCGGCGAGATTGTCCTCGACCTCGCGGAACGCGACGAGCACCTGCTGCCGGTAGTTCGCAACCTGCTCGTCGTACTGCGCGCGCGCCTGCTGCACGCCGGCCGCACGGCGCCCGCCGTCGAACAGCGGCAGCGTCAGCGCGGTGCCGGCGAACGGCCCGAGCAGGAACGTGCGGCTCGACCACAGGAACAGGTTGCCGAGCGTCGATGCTTCATAGCCGAACGCCCCCGTGATGTCGAGCTTCGGGAAGTACGCCGACTTCGCGAGGCCGATCCGCGCGTTCGCGGCCGCCATCGCACGCTCGGCCGCCGACACGTCCGGACGGCGCTCGAGCAGCGCGGACGGCAGGCCCGGCGGCACCTTCACCGCGACCGGCACGATCGGCGTTTCCTTGAACGCGAAATCCGCGGGCGCCTTGCCGAGCAGGATCGCGAGCGCATGCTCGGACGCCGCGCGCCGGCGCGCGACGCCGACCGCATCGGCCTGCGCGGTTGCCAGCTCGTTCTTCGCGCGCGACACGTCGAGCTCGCTGATGTCGCCTTCGTTGAAGCGGCGCTGCACGAGCTTCAGTGCCTGCTCGCGCAGCTCCACCGTGCGGCGGTACAGGTCCTGGTCGGAATCGAGCTGACGCAGTTCGAAGTAGTTCTGCGCGACGTCCGCCTGCAGCGCGAGCTGCACCGAACGGAACAGCGCTTCGCTCTGCGCCTGGTCGGCACGCGACGCCTCGACGTTGCGGCCGACGCGACCGAACAGGTCCGCTTCATACGACACCGTACCCTGCGCGCGCCACAGCGTCGCGTTGGTCGGGCCCGTGCCCTGCGGCTGGAACTGCGACGCCGACGACAGCCCTTCGCGCGTCGGCCCGAAACCGGCGCCGACCTGCGGGAACCACTGCGAGCGCGCCGAACGCGTCGCCGCGCGCGCTTCCTCGACACGTGCGGCCGCGGCCTTCAGGTTCTGGTTCGCGGCGAGCGCCTGCGTCTCGAGTGAATCGAGCACCGGGTCGCCGAACACCTTCCACCATTCGCCGCGATGCGCGCTGTCCGACGGCTCGGCCGTCTTCCACGTGCCGGCCTGTTCGCCGGCGGCAAGCGTCGGCGCTTCCTTGAATGCGGCGGGCGTCGGCGCATCCGGGCGCTTGTAGTCAGGCCCCACCGCGCACGCGGCGAGCAGCGTCGCGAGCAGGGTGCTCGCGGCCGCCACCTTCGCGAAGCGCATCAGGCCATTCGTGTTGTGCAAGTTATTCATCTTCCTGTCCTCATGCATCCGAAGCCGGCACGTGCTGGGACGGCACACCGTAGCCGGCCGAGTCCTTCCCGGCGACGTGGATCTTGCCGCCCGCGAGCGTGCGCAGCACGACGTAGAACACCGGCGTCAGCATCAGCCCGAACAGCGTCACGCCAAGCATCCCGAAGAACACCGCGACACCCATCGCATGGCGCATTTCCGAACCGGCACCCGTCGACGTGACGAGCGGCACCACACCCATGATGAAGGCGATCGACGTCATCAGGATCGGGCGCAGCCGCAGCCGGCTCGCCTCGATCGCGGCCTCGAGCGGCGTCCTGCCGTCGTGTTCGAGTTCACGCGCGAACTCGACGATCAGGATCGCGTTCTTCGCCGACAGCCCCACCAGCACCATCAACCCGATCTGCGTGAAGATGTTGTTGTCGCCCTGCGTGAGCCACACGCCCGTCAGCGCCGACAGAATGCTCATCGGCACGATCAGGATCACCGCGAGCGGCAGCGTCAGGCTTTCATACAACGCGGCGAGCACGAGGAACACGAGCAGCACGCTGATCGGGAACACGTACATCGCCGAATCGCCGGCAAGAATCTGCTGGTACGTGAGGTCGGTCCATTCGAACCGCACGCCGCGCGGCAGCGTTTCATGCGCGATGCGTTCGATCGCGGCCTGCGCCTGCCCCGACGAGAAGCCCGGCGCCGGGCCGCCGTTGATGTCGGCCGCCGTGTAGCCGTTGTAGCGCACGACCATTTCCGGGCCGAACGTCGGCGTCACCGTGACGAGCGACGACAGCGGCACCATCTCGCCCTTGTCGTTGCGCGTCTTCAACTGCAGGATGTCGTCCGCACGCTGGCGGAACGGTGCATCGGCCTGCACGCGCACCTGGTACACACGGCCGAAGCGGTTGAAGTCGTTCACGTACAGCGAGCCGAGATACACCTGCATCGTGTTGAACACGTCGGTCACCGGCACGCCCAACTGCTTCGCCTTCACGCGATCGAGATCGACGTTGAGCTGCGGCACGTTGATCTGGTAGCTCGTGAACAACGGGCCAAGCTCAGGCGCCTGCTGCGCGCGCTTGATGAAGTCGTTGGTCGCATCCGCGAGCCGCGCATAGCCGACCGCGCCGCGATCCTCCACCTGCATCTTGAACCCGCCCAGCGTACCGAGGCCGAGCACCGGCGGCGGCGGGAACACCGCGACGAACGAGTCCTTCATCGCGCCGTACTTCTGGTTCAGCGCACCCGCGATCGCGCCGGCCGACAGCGCCTTGCCGTGCCGCTCCGAGAACGGCTTCAGCGTGACGAACACGATGCCCGCGCTCGAGCTGTTCGTGAAGCCGTTCACCGACAGCCCCGGGAACGCGACCGCGCTCTCGACGCCCGGCTGCTTCAGCGCGATCGAACCCATATCGCGAATCACCTTCTCGGTGCGGTCGAGCGACGCACCGTTCGGCAGCTGCGCGAACGCGATCAGGTATTCCTTGTCCTGCGCGGGCACGAAGCCGCCCGGCACGACCTTCGACACGAGCACGGTCGCACCCACCAGCACGAGGTACACGCCGAGCATCAGCGTCTTGCGCGACAGCACGCCGCGCACGCCGCGGCCGTAGTTCTCCGCACCGCGATGGAACACCTTGTTGAAGCCGCGGAAGAAGCCGCCGAGCACGCGGTTCATCACGCGCGTGAGCCAGTCTTCCTTGTCGCCATGGCCCTTCAGCAGGATCGCGGACAGCGCCGGCGACAACGTCAGCGAGTTGAACGCCGAGATCACCGTCGAGATCGCGATGGTCATCGCGAACTGCTTGTAGAACTGGCCGGTCAGGCCCGACATGAACGCGAGCGGCACGAACACGGCGACGAGCGTCAGCGCGATCGCGATGATCGGCCCGCTCACTTCCTGCATCGCCTTGTAGGTCGCCGCCCGTGCGTTCATCCCGCTCTCGATGTTCCGCTCGACGTTCTCGACCACCACGATCGCATCGTCGACCACGATCCCGATCGCGAGCACCATCCCGAACAATGACAACGCATTGATCGAATACCCGAATGCGAGCAGCAGCGAGAACGTGCCGATGATCGACACCGGCACCGCGATCAGCGGAATCAGCGACGCGCGCCAGGTCTGCAGGAACACGATCACGACGATCACGACCAGCGCGATCGCTTCGAGCAGCGTGTGCACGACGGCCTTGATCGACGAACGCACGAACTGCGTCGGGTCATAGACGATCTTGTAGTCGACGCCCGCCGGCATGTCCTGCTTCAGCTCGGCCATCGTCTTGCGCACTTCGTCCGAGATCTGCAGCGAGTTCGCGCCCGGCGACTGGTTGATCGCCATCGCGACGGCCGGCTTGTTGTCGAGCAGCGAGCGCAGCCCGTATTCGGATGCGTCGAGCTGGATCCGCGCGATGTCGCGCAGGTGCGTGACGCCACCGTCCGGCGTCGTCTTCACGACGATGTCGCCGAACTCGTCTTCCGTCTGCAAGCGGCCGCGCGCGTTCACCGACAACTGCAGCGGCGTACCCGGCAGCGACGGCGATGCGCCGATCACGCCGGCCGCGACCTGCACGTTCTGCTCGCGGATCGCCTGCACGACGTCCTCGGCCGACAGCCCGCGCTGCGCGACCTTCTGCGGATCGAGCCACACGCGCATCGCGTAGTCGCCCGAACCCCACAGCTGCACCTGGCCGACGCCCTGGATCCGCGACAGGCGATCCTTCACGTTGATCAGCGCGTAGTTGCGCAGGTAGGTCATGTCGTAGCGGTTGTCCGGCGAGATCAGGTGGACCACCATCGTCAGCGTCGGCGAGCTCTTCACCGTCGTGATGCCGAGCCGCTGCACGTCTTCCGGCAGGCGCGGCAGCGCCTGGTTCACGCGGTTCTGCACGAGCTGCGTGGCCTTGTCCGGATCGGTGCCGAGCTTGAACGTGACGGTGATCGTCATGTTGCCGTCGCTGTTCGCCTGCGACTGCATGTAGAGCATGTCCTCGACGCCGTTGATCTGCTCTTCAAGCGGCGACGCGACCGTCTCGGCGATCACTTTCGGGTTCGCGCCCGGGTACTGCGCCTTCACGATCACGGACGGCGGCACGACTTCCGGGTATTCGGAGATCGGCAGCAGGAACATCGCGATCACCCCACCGAGCAGGATGATCACCGATAGGACTCCTGCAAAGATCGGCCGGTCGATAAAGAATTTGGAAATGTTCATGTGTGGCTCTGTCTGGTTGAACGCGGATAAGAAGCGGCGGGCCGCTTACGAATCCGCCTTCGCCGGGGCGGCCGGCTTCGCGTTGTCCGCCAACGGCGCGGACGGCGCGTCACCGCCCGTCATCGGGACCATGTGCGGCTTCACCTGTTCGCCGGGGCGCACGCGTTGCGTACCGTTCACGACCACGCGATCGCCGGCGGAAAGTCCGCTCACGATCACGCGCCGGTTGCCGTGCTGCATCCCCTGCTGCACTTCGCGGTACGACACGCGGCCTTGCTGGTCGACGACGAACACGAACTTCTTGTCCTGATCGGTGTTGATCGCCGCGTCGTCGACAAGCAGTGCCTCGTGCGGCGCGCTGCCGCCCACCTTCACGCGTGCGTAGAGGCCCGGGACGAGCGCGCCGTCGGCGTTGTCGAAGCGCGCGCGTACGCGGATCGTGCCGGACGACGTATCGAGCCGGTTGTCGACCGAGTCGATCTCGCCGCTGCGCGAGTAGCCGGTTTCGTTCGCGAGGCCGAGCTCGACCGGCACCTTGCGGCCGCTGCGCGCGCCGTTGATGTATTGCAGGTAGGTCTGCTCGTCCGCGTCGAACGATGCGTAGATCGGCGACACCGACACCAGCGTCGTCAGCGGTGCGGCCGCTGCGCCGGCCGATACGACGTTGCCGAGCGTGATTTCCGCGCGCGACACGCGGCCCGACACAGGCGCCGTGATCCGCGTATAGCCGAGGTTGATGCGCGCCGTTTCGAGCGCGGCTTCGGCGGCCTTCAGGTTCGCCGTCGCCTCGCGGGCCGCATTCTGCTTCTCGTCGTAGTCGCGCTTCGCGATCGCGTTGTCGCCGATCAGCCGTTGCGCACGCTGCCAGTCGGTCTGCGCGTAGCCGTTGCGCGCCTGCGCGGCCGCGAGCTGCGCGGCCGCACGGTCGGTTTCGGCCTGGTACGGGCGCGGATCGATCACGAACAGCACGTCGCCCTTCTTCACGAGCGCGCCGTCCTTGAAGTTCACCGCGACGATCGTGCCCGACACCTGCGGGCGCACGTCGACTTTCTCGACCGCTTCGAGGCGGCCCGAATAACTCTGCCAGTCGGTCACGGTCTGCGGCACGACGGTCGCGACGTCGACTTCGGGCAGCGGCGCTGCCGCTTTCTCGGGGGCGTTCGCGTTCACGCGCATCGCGCCGAACGTTCCGAGGCCGACGACGGCGAGCGTCACGATCGCCGCTGTCGCGATTCGGGAACGGGAGGTGCGTAGGATGGCCATGTGGATCTCCAGTAAACGTGGATTGGTTTTGGTTATTCGGAACGGTTCGGCTGGCGCGCCTGGAAGCGGCACTGGAAGAAGCGCACGGCTTCCTCGAAGGCGGCTTCGTGCGTCGCGAGCGCGGCGTGCGTGATGTCCGGATAGCGGATCACCTGCGTGAGCACGCCCGACGAGATCAGGCAGCCCGCATATTTCTCCGCCTCGACGTGCAGCACGTCGTTCTGCGCGGTGACGACGAGCGTCGGCGGCAGCCCCGCGAGACGCACCGATTCGAGCGGCGCCGCGTACGGGTGCATGCGTTGCGCGGCCTGCGGCAGATACGCGCGATAACAGGCCGCGCATTCGCGCGGGGTGATGTCGGAGGCAAGGCGATCGGCATCGCCGATGCGCGTCATGCTCGGATCGAGCATCGGCCCGAACAGCGCCTGCGCGACGATCGACACTTCGCCGCGATCACGCGCGATGAACGCGAGGCAGTTCGCGAGCTGGCCGCCCGCGTCATGACCCGCGACACCGATCTTCTTCGGGTTGCCGCCGAACGCGCGGGCGCGCGTCGCGGCCCACACGGCAGCGCGATACGCATCCTCCGGCGCGGCCGGAAAAGGGAAGGCCGGCGCAAGCGAATAGTCGACCGACACTACGAGCGCTGGTAAGCGTTCTGCTAAAAAACGCGCGGCGAAATCGGCGTCTTCGAGCGAACCGCGGACGAAACCGCCACCGTGGAAATAAAGCACTACTGGCAGCCCGGTCTTGTCCGGGCGGCGGTAGAGGCGCAGCACGATGTCCTGCGCGTAGCCGGGAATTTCCACTTCGGCGACCGTCAGCGCCGCGCCCGCCGTGGCTTGCGCGGGCAATGCGGCCTTCAGGAATTTGCTGAATTCAGAAGCGTCCATGACGATGCAGCATCCATTTCGAGATGGAACGAATTCTGGGTCCGGCAGACATTGGGATAAATGCCTATAATCCGGCAACACAATTCAACGCCCCCGAACAATCCGAGGCTGCGTTTACCCACGAGGTAGCGCAGCCTTGTCGTTCCGGAGGCTCATTAGATTGCGGAGGTTGTGATGGACCGGCTTCAGGCCATGCAGGTGTTTACTCGCGTCGTCGATACAAGCAGCTTCACCAAGGCAGCAGAAACGCTCAGCTTGCCGCGAGCGTCCGTCACGACGATCATCCAGAATCTCGAGGCATTCCTCGGTGTGCGGCTGATGCACCGGACCACGCGCCGGCTGTCGCTCACGCCGGACGGCGCCGCGTACTACGAACGATGCGTGCGGATCCTCGCGGACGTCGAGGAAACCGAGGCGAGCTTCCAGGCGAACAACCGGAAGCCGCACGGAAAGTTGCGTATCGACATGCCGGGTTCGATCGGGCGGCTGCTCGTGATTCCGTCACTGTGCGAATTTCATACGCGCTATCCGGACATCGACCTGCAGCTCGGCCTGTCAGACCGGCCGGTCGACCTGCTGCAGGAAGGGGTCGATTGCGTGATCCGCGTCGGCGCCCTGCAGGACTCGTCGCTCGTCGCGCGCCGGGTCGGCCTGTTCGAATGCGTGACGGTCGCGTCGCCCGACTATCTCGAGCGCCACGGCGAACCGCAGTCGATCGACGACCTGCACCAGCACAAGGCGGTCAACTACTTCTCGAGCCGCACCGGCCGCACGATCGACTGGACGTTCCTGACCGACGGCAAGGAAGTCGAGATGAAGATGGAAGGCATCGTGTCGGTCAACGACGCGGATGCATACGTGACCTGCGGGATCGAAGGCTTCGGGCTGATCCAGCCGCCGCTGTTCATGGTGCTGCCGCATCTGCGCGAAGGCCGGCTCAAGGAAGTGCTGCCGGGCGTCAAGCCGCTGCCGATGCCGATCTCAGTCGTCTATCCGCACAGCCGCCATCTGTCGCCGAAGGTGCGCGTGTTCGTCGACTGGATCGCCGAGGTGTTCGACCGCTGCCCGCTACTGAGCGGCAAGGGCAGCCTCGACGCGACGTGCAGCAAGCGCACGTTCGAGGAAGCCGAACGCGCGCCGGCGCTCGACACGCCGGTCATCAACGAGTGGGTCGCGTGATGAATGGGCGAGCGGCCCGTGGACACCTCGTCACGCGCCCGCCCCTGACACCGTATCCCGCCTTGCATTCATCTGCCTGACGCACGCATGCGGCGGGGCCGCTTCGCCCGCGCCAGCGCTCTCGCCGTACCGACGCGCTGCCCGCGCACCAGCCGCCCGCAGTGACGGTCGACCGTGCCGATCTGGTTGCTCAGGAACGCAATCGTCTGTTCAATGCCGCCGCGTACGCTCGAATGGGCATGCGCGAGTAACTGGTATTCCGCCATCAACGCCTGCACGAGCAGCCGCCGGCGCTGCACGAGCGCCTGAACCTGCTGTAGCCCGGGCTCGGCCAACGGCTCGGCAAAGCGGGGATTCGACGATACGTCGTCGAGCACGTTCGCCAGTTCCGTCAGCACGCGCGCATGCGCCCCTTTCCCTTCGAGCGGCAACTCGGTCGCCCGTGCGATGAACGCGCGGGCCTGATGCAGCTGCACGACCGCCACCGGCAGACGCGCGGCCTGCAGCGCGCAGGCCGCTTCGCATTCGCGGCCGCCGGCCGCTTCCAGCAAAACGAGCGCCGGTGACCACTCGGCGATCGTATCCACCAGCGATTCAATGCCGAACGTCTCGTTCCGGTAGCCGAAGATCGCATGCAGCGACGACGCGCAGACTTCGAGAACCTCCCGCGTCACGCCGATTCCCACGCACACGCGCTCTGGCAAATCGGCTTCGTCGCCCGACCAGGTCACGCCCGCGCTCATCCGCGCACCCTGCCCGCCCGCAGCGAACCGCGACTTCGACGTTGACAGCAACAACTGTCACAATCTAAATGTAAGCTTGAATGGGACCGGTTCCATAAGCAGCCGCGGTACGATTGTCGTGGTGGCGCGGCCGATCTCCGTCCAGGTACACGGGCCCGCATCCGATCAGCTTCGGAACTGGAACGGCATCCTGCTCCGTTGGCCCTGTCGACGGTAACACCACCTTTTTTCCACGATTTCATGATTTGGATTCCTCATCTTCTGGCTGCCCCTTCGATAGCGCATCAATCAGAAATCGGGTGCGATCCTGACCGCGCAGCCATGCCGGTTCCCGGCCCGCACCCGACCATGACTGCCCCGTCTGGGGATTGAAGTATTTCACCTGGCGCTTCTTGCCCTGAACACCGGCCTGGGCAGGAAACACCTCCTTCGCGGTGAATCCGAATTCCTGGACACAGCGCCGGATTTCCAGCAGAACCGTGGCCGCAATCGCAAGCCGCTCCCGATCCAGTTGCTCCTCGAGCAGCGCTTTCTTTTCCATGAATGATTTGTATATCAGCATGATCTCCCTCACGAATTGCCTATTTCTTCAGATGACCTGTTCATCGAATCTCCGCCCGACATCCCTTCGTTCCAATGCGTCGGCGAAGCAACGACAAATTCCAATTGATATGGATTACTAAAATATTAAGGCACAAGCCGCCGGGCTTCCAGACACACACTCCCGCGTTCAGAATCGTTGACAATTCCCCGAATAGAACGCATGCGAACATGCGTCGCAGATCGTCGTCGATGCGCAGCTTCATGCCGGCCGCGAACCTCGCTTCATCCACGTTCGCTCAGCGCGATCTCATTGCTCGAGACAACCGACCCCTCCGACAACATGGACGTTCTATATTTGGAGGACGACACGACGTATGTCGACCTCGTCACCTCGATACTAGGCAAGGCCGGATACAACGTGCATTCCGTCGCCAACGGTCATCAGGCCGTTCGCCATCTCGAAAGCTCGGTCGTCGATCTGCTGATCCTCGACTGGGAGGTGCCCGGCATGACGGGCTTCGAAGTACTCAAGTGGACCCGCGAGCGCATCGGTGGCGCGCTGCCGATCCTGTTCCTGACGATCCGTGCCGAGGAACACGAGATCTTCTCCGCGATCAATGCGGGGGCCGACGACTACATGGTCAAACCGGTCAATCATTTCGAACTGCTGGCGCGCATCAACGCATTGCTGCGTCGCGCGTATCACGGCGGCGACATCCGGCAGGACACGCTGGACATCGGCGCCTATCGGGTCGACACCAGAGCGCGGGAGATCTGGGTGAACGGCACGCCGGTCAAGCTGACGCCGCGAGAATTCGACCTCGCGGTCCTGCTGTTCAGCAACTTCGGCCGCATCATGCCGCGCGACGCGCTGATCCGTTCGTTATGGGGGCGCGACATGGCCGGCTCGTCCCGCAGCCTCGACACGCACATCTACCGGCTGCGCACGAAACTGGCGATTCAGCCGTCGAACGGCGTGCGGCTCTGCGCCGTCTACACGCTAGGCTACCGAATCGAAGCGGTTTGACGGCGGGCCGGTTCGACGAGCCGCGCGCCGTCGCGTCCGCCGCCGTTCCACGACGCGAAAGGGACTGTTTCGCCCGCAGCGATAATCGCGCGGGGGCCGCGCAAAGTACGCGTCGCGCTCGTCCTCCCCTTTCAGGACGGGGCTTCCACACCGGCCGTCCATCCCATGACGCGGGTAGGGACAACGATTGTTCTGCGCCAGCGACAATTCAATTCACTGAAGCACCATTTATCGCAATCCAGCCGGCTCCTAGAGTAAACCCTGTCGCGCACTTCCATGCGCATCGAACAGACAGGAGTTCCATCATGAACCGACGCGGCCTTTTCTCCGCCCTCGCCATCGCTCTCGCCGTGTCCGCCCCGGCCTTCGCCGATTCGGGTACGCCGCATGCCGGCGACTACGGCAACACGTCGTGGTACTCGCAGCACTCTGGCCCGCGTACGCGCGCCGAAGTGAACGCGGAAGTCGAGCAAGCGCGCAAGGACGGCACGCTCGCCTACTTGCGCAAGGCCAATTCGTATCCGCAAGGGCTCGAACTGGCGCAAGGCCCGTATCGCTCGACGCCTGAAAGCAACCAGCTCGCCGGCGGGGGCCGGTAAACGCGCAACGCCGCGCAACGGGTTGCCCCGCGCGCGGCGTTTCGAGTCATCCATCGACGACTCGCCGAGTCAGTCAGTTAGATAGTTAGTTGCAGGAGCACATGATGAACGATCAACTCCCTTCGCCGCTCGATCACTGGGACGACACCACGCCGGTGTGGACGCCGTTCCGTTCGGCCCCGCATTCGCATTGACGTTGACCGCCGGCTGAGCTCGCGTCCGGCTATTAACGACGCGGCACGCCATCACGCCATTCGCCCCAGTGCGTCACGATGTCCTGCACGAGCGGATTGCCCGCGCGATACAGGTTTTCGGTTGCCGGGGCGAAGAAGGTGCATCTGGAGTCGCTCGCGCATTCGACGGATACACGGGACGGCCGTTGTCGATAACGGGCGAGCGTGCTGCCATCGCAGCGCAAAAAGGTGCTGCGTCGACACAATCGATAACATTGGGCAACCACGATCCGGAAATCCAGATGCGCCGCCACTCGGCCAAGCGCTTGACGAACGCAGGCTTGCCTGACAAGCGAATCTCGCGAACAGGCTCCATTGCTGCAAGCCATGTCGGCCATTGCCCGCAGCGGTGCTGATCGCCTTCACGTCACGTCGCGCTGCACGCGCGGCTCGCCTCTGCGTCGAAACCACGCGTAATCGCCATCCTTCTCGTTCACACTTTCCAATAATCTGTGCCGCGTCGTTCGCATTTCCGCGAATTCTTCGCAGGCGCCGAGTCCTTAGCATGAGCGCTCCGGTCATACCCGAATGGAGACTCATATGACTACGTCGATTCGTACACGTGAAACGGATCGCGCAAGGCAACGCAAGGCTGTCGTGCGCGACGGCGACCCAACCACAACGCGAGGGCTCGTCATCGCCCGCTCGTCGACGATGTTCGACCACGGCAAACATATAGCGCTCAGCGAAGACCGCGCGTCATGCGGCATTTGCGAAGGTCATTTCAGCATTGTCGGAACGGGAAAGGGAATATCCGAGGGAGGCCGCAACGCCGTCGTCGATGGCGATTCCGTGTCATGCCCTTGCGGCAAGAACCGAGTGATGGCCGGAAGTGATCCAAGCATCTTCCTCGAGCGACAGACCGGCTGCAACTCGACTGCCTTCTCGCCTCACGAAGCGTCCGCAACCCGCGCAACGTACGACGAGCAGTTTCAGTTGATCGATCAATCGACCGGACATCCGTTGGAGCACGTCCGCTATCGGATCACATCCGATGTCGACCCCGACTCCATCATCACGGGGACGACCGATATGGACGGCCGCACGCGGCGTGTCAGCCTCGCCAGCTACGGAAAACTCCATCTCGACATTGTCACCGGATGAATACGCTTGCATTCCGGCACGCAACGCCGGGATGTACGTTCTTTCCCTGTCAGGAGAGCCCATGCCTTTGAATGATCCCGACGCAACGAACGATGAAGAATGGATCCGGATCGCAACCGTATCGGCCAACACGATCCGCGATTCCGTCGTTTCAATACCGCTATCGCTCGACGGCCCGCCGATATGCCCGAACATGACGGATTCGATGTTCAGAAAGCGGATGCTCGAATTGCGAGACGAGGCTGTCGCCATCACGCGGCAACGAATCCGGGAACTGGCTCGATGGAGCCCCGCCACGGAAGCACGCGTCATCGACTGGTTCGGCACATCAGACATCGAAACCCGACGCACGCTGATAAACGGACTCGCCGCTCTGGCTGACGTCATGGCAAAGCTGGACGCCAGGAACTTCGTCCGCACAGGATCAGATGCCGACCGCGCCACCGGCTGTCTACCCAATATGAAAAATCTCGATGCGGAAGTCGCTCATGTGTGCCGTCCCGATACGTCGACCCATACCATCGCCATCAGTCTCCCGTTCTGTTCACTCCCGGAGCGATCGGCGGGGAACCTGTCCTCGCAGCAACTGACAATCGTGCACGAGTGCACACACTTCGAGGACACGTTCAACGCGGTCGACCATTCGGGTGCGTATGGGCGGACCGCATGCATGCATTTCGCCAAACACCACCCCAACGATGCATTAGGCAATGCGGACAGCATTGCGTGGTTCATTCTTGCTCGCTAACCAGGCCGAATCCATGAAGCGCACCTTCTTCTCCTTGCTGATTGCCCTTTTGCTTGGCCCGGTGCAAGCAAACGCGTGCAAAGTCCTGCTCACCGACAGCATCCAGTTGCCGTTGAACTCGACCGAGATAAGCAACAGCGCGAGGCTCAGCCTCGTCAGGCACTATCTGACGGCGCGAGAGTGGACACAGGAAGGCGCGATGGCCACGATCGATGCGCTTGCATACGAATGGGAGCACAAGCCGGCTCAATTGGCCAGGCAACGTGGCGAACAGATGAAATCCTTTCTCGTCGGACTCGGTATGGCACCGGACGATGTCTACGTACAAGAACGCATCTTCGCTCGCAAGGACGGCGAGCTCGACGCCGACAGCGCGAAGCAAATCTGGGTGCAATTCGTTCCGAAATGTCCGCCGGCCGGATGTCAGCAACTTTGCAATACGCCGGGGCTGGAAGGAGTCGCCAGCTACGCGATAACAACTTCCACACCCGGACCGCCTCCGGATGCCGACCGTCCGACGTGCGGCGACGATCCTGCCCCTGCGCGCACCCGCGTCGTGACCACCATGCGCTGGACCGAACGGACGAACGATAACCCGCTGACGCTTCTGGATGATCAAAAGCGGCCGCTGGCACGGACCTGCTATCGGATCAGCACGAGCGCCGCCCGATATTCGGGCATGACCGATGAACGTGGTCGAACCGAGCCCGTGCAGTTATTGGGGCCCGAATACACGAAAATCGAAATCAGAATCGAGAGACCGGACAGGTCCACTCCGTAGCAGATCACCGCTGGTGGCGCAGTCGCATCCTGCGCTGCCAGAGGCCATCCGGCCCACTTGATCGACGGGACAGCACATCAATCTGCACCGTCCCATCGGATCAAATCAGCTCAACGACGCGGCACGCCATCACGCCATTCGCCCCAGTGCGTCACGATGTCCTGCACGAGCGGATTGCCCGCGCGATACAGGTTTTCGGTCGCCGGGGCGAAGCCGCCCTGATCCGCGTAGTTCAGCAGGTTGTCGGCACTCGTCTGCCCCGCATACGGCCGGTCGAAATCGGACCCGGTGCGCAGCACCGCCACGCGCGACAGGTCGACCCGCTTCACGCTCGCCGCGCGCTTGAGCGCTTCGTACGTCGCGTTGTCTTCCTGCGCGGTCATGCAGTACGTGCCCTTGCCGTCGGTCAGGATCTTCGTCCACTGGCGCGCGCGCTCGCCGATCAGGGTGCCCGAGAACCACGTGTTGCCCGATGACGTATCGCACTGGATCACCGTCGGCGGCCGGTTCGCCGGCGCGTAGTTGAACTTCGCACGTGCGGCCTGCGCCTGCGCGCTGTCGGCGAGCACGACGTTGCGCGACAGCGCGACCGCGGCGTCGGTCAGCTGCGGGTTGAGCTGGAACACCTCGGTGCGATAGTCGAGCGGCGGCTTGTCGTTCGGGCTCTTCGTGTTGATGCCGAGGAAGCCGGTATTCCAGCCGGCCGGAATCTCGCGTGCATCGAGCTCCCACTGCAGGCTGAAGTCGACCAGGTATTTCGACCACGCGGCCGAACCGACCGTGCCTTGCGCGGGGTCGACACCCGCGATGCCGGAGATCAGGAAGTATGTGCGGCGCAGATCGAAGCGCTGCGAGAACGTGAGCGCCATGATCGTCGCCGACGCGTTCGCATAGCCCATGCCGGTCGTGACCACGCATACGTCCTGCTTGTTGCAATGCACGTTCGGGTAGTCGGGCGACAGGCCGGGCACGGCGATGTCGCGCCACGGGCCGATCCGGTCGAGCCAGGCCTGGCCCTCCGGACCGAACATCGTGATGATCATGACCTTGACCGGGCGGCCCTGTGCACCGGTCTCGGCGAATGCATTGTTGCCCGCGTTGTTGCCCTGGTTGTCCTGCGCGATCGACGGCGCGGTCGCACAGGCTGCGAGCGAGAATGCAGCGGCGGAAAGAATGGAGCGAGTCAGCATCGGCGTTCCTTGTTTCGATGATGTTGGGTGAGAACGGCTCTCGTAGACTGCGCGTCGGAGTATAGAACGGGCGTGCCCGATGCGGAACCCGACTACGAAACGGCGACGGTGCGTCGGTGCGGGTCTGGTACGCGCGGGAATGACGAAGGAAATGGTCTCCGCGCGTCGACACACCATCAGGAATACTATCCGGTTGCTCGGCACCGACACGTCAATCGCACTTGCACGCGTGTAACCCGGCAAACCGCTACAACCGCGCCAGCCCCGCCACCCCGTAACCCAGCACGACAAGCGCCGCGACCACATGGCTCGCGGCGAGCAGCCCCGGCGACTTCACGATCCGGCCGATCAGGCTGCCGCCGAATGCGAACACGAGCTGCCCCGCGAGGCTGCCGGCAAACACGCACGCGGCACCGAGCAGCCAGTGCCGATGCGCACCGGCCGCAGCCGTTGCATAGCCGTAGAACAACAGGATCGTGAGCGGGTTCGCCAGCGTGACGAAGAACATCGATGAAAACGGGCGGCTGCCTGGCGGCCGTGCATCACCGTCGAGCGTGCGGCGGCGATCCCGCAGCGCCTGCCACAGCATCCGCGCGCCCATTGCGAGCAGCACGAGCGCGCCGACCAGGCGAAACAGCGACAGATGGGCGGCGAGCGTGCTCGCGAGCATCGCGCCGAGCGTGAACGCGACGACCGCATAGCAGCCGTCGGCCGTCGCGACGCCCACCGCCGCGCGCACACCACTCGCGGTGCCGGCGCGCATCCCGTAGTTCGCGATCATCAGCGCGACGGGCCCGACCGACAGCGCGATCATCAGCCCGAACAGGAAGTCGTTCATCGGTCGTCGATACCTTCTCGATGGAAGGCATCGATTCTAGCGACCGCAAAAAAATCCTGTATGCCGCTTGAGCGTCATGCGACGTCGACGCGTGCAGGCCCGTCCACCATCTCGCCGATCACGCCCGCGCGGTCGAAGCCGTCCGCCCGGAAGCATGCAAGCACGTCGTCGACGGCCTCGGGGGCGCACGCGACCAGCAAGCCGCCCGACGTCTGCGGATCGGTCAGCAGCGCCTGCGCGACGGGCGGCAGCGTAGCGGCCAGTTGCACGTCGACGCCATACGCGGCCCAGTTGCGGCCCGACGCGCCGGTAAACACGCCATCGGCGACGAACGCCTCGACGCCCGCGAGCCACGGCAGCGACGCATAGTGCACGCGCGCGGTGAGGTGTGCGCCGCGCGCCAGCTCGAGCGTATGGCCGAGCAGCCCGAAGCCCGTTACGTCGGTCAACGCATGCACGCCCGGCAGCGCGGCGAGTTCGGCGCCCGGCCGGTTCAGCTTGGTGGTCGTCGCGACCATCTGCGCATAGCCATCGGCATCGAGCTGGTTCTTTTTCAGCGCGGCGGACAACACGCCGACGCCGAGCGGCTTGCCGAGCACGAGCACGTCGCCCGCGCGCGCGGCCGCATTGCGCTTCACACGCGACGGATGCACGACGCCGATTGCCGCAAGCCCGTAGATCGGCTCGACCGAATCGATCGAGTGGCCGCCCGCGACCGGGATGCCGGCGTCCGCGCACACCGATTCGCCGCCGCGCAGCACGGCCGCGATCGTCTCGTGCGGCAGCACGTTGATCGGCATGCCGACCAGCGCGAGCGCGAGGATCGGCTTGCCGCCCATCGCATAGACGTCGGACAGCGCGTTGGTCGCGGCGATGCGGCCGAAGTCGAACGGATCGTCGACGATCGGCATGAAGAAATCGGTGGTCGCGACGATCGCCTGCTCGTCGTTGAGGCGGTAGACGGCCGCGTCGTCGGACGTCTCGGTGCCGACCAGCAGATCCGGGAACAGCGCGGGCGGCGTCGCGCGCTTCAGCAGCTCGGACAGCACGCCCGGCGCGATCTTGCAGCCGCAGCCGCCGCCATGTGACAGGCTCGTGAGGCGCGGAACGGCAGGCTGGGCTTGGGTGGCTTCGGTCATGGTCGGCATCCGGTGAATAACAACACGCCATTATCGACAATTCCATGCGAGTGCGCCCGATACCCACATAATGATGGCGCCCCTCCGCTCCCGCCCCTGTCCGCCTCTTCGTCCATGGACCACCTCTTCATCGGCCTCGTGCTGTGCTCTGCGTTGCTGCACGCCATCTGGAATGCCTTCCTCCACGTCAGCGAAGACCGGCTCGTCCAGCTCGGCACGATGTCGCTGCCGTATTTCATGTTCGGCGTCGCCGGCGCCGCACTGCTGCCCGCGCCGGCGCCCGCCGCATGGCCGTATATCGCCGGGTCGGCCGTGCTCGAGGTCGCGTACTGCTTCACGCTGGCGCGCGCGTACCGCAGCGGCGAATTCGGGCAGATCTACCCGATTGCACGCGGGATTTCTCCGCTGCTCGTGTCGGTACTCGCGCTCGCGATTCTGCACGAGCGGCCGACGCCGTTCGGCTTCGCGGGCATCGCGCTCGTGTCGTTCGGCATCATGTCGCTCGCGCTGCGACGCGGCTTCCGGTTCTCCGGCGAAGGCGTTCCGTTTGCGCTGCTCACGGGCGTGTTCATCGCCGCGTATTCGATCTGTGACGGCATCGGCTCGCGCGTATCCGGCAGCGCGCTCGGCTACATCGCGTGGGTGTACGTGCTGTGGAGCGTGCCGCAGTTCGTGCTGGTCTGCGCGGTACGCGGCGGCCCGCGCGCGGTGCTCGGCTCGCGCACCGCGCTCACGCAGGGCGCGATCGCCGGCACGATCTCGCTCGCGGCGTACGGGATCGTGATCCTCGCGTACCGGTACTTGCCGGTCGGGACGGTGTCGGCGCTGCGCGAAACGAGCTCGATCTTCGCGGTCGCGATCGGCTGGCTCGTGATGCGCGAGCGGCCCGGCGCGCAGCGGCTTGCCGCGTGCGCGCTGGTGGTCGCGGGCGCGGCGCTGATCCGGCTGTAGCCGGCGCGCGGATCCGCGTCGGGCTGCCGCCATTCTCGACGCTGCTCGCACGGGCTAACGTGATGCCGGCGTCTGCGGCGTGGATCGGTATCGAGGTTCCGGAGGCCGCAAGCGGCGGATTCCCCCCGCACTGCGGAGAGATCGATTCCCGCCAGCCCCGACAGCAAACATCAGGAAGCAAGGCTGCAATCGAGCACGCCGCTCAAGCCACCTCGACCACCCGGCCAAACGCCCGCTCGTCGATCGCCTCGGCAAGCGTCGCGAACGCGGTCGCGATCTCGTCCTCCGGCACGCATGCGTAGCCGAGCAGCAACCCCGACGCCGCACGTTCGCGGTCCGCGTAATACCCGGACAACGGCCGCACGACGATATTGCGTTCGAGCGCGGCCTGCGCGACCGCGCTATCGTCGACGCCTTCCGGCAACTGCGTGACGAGATGCAGCCCCGCATCGCTGCCGAGCGCGTGCAGCGTGTTGCCGTAGCGCTGCGCGACCGCGTCGAGCAGCACCTCGCGGCGCTGCCCATATAACGTGCGCATCTTGCGGATGTGCGACACGAAGTGCCCTTCCGCGATGAATTCGGCCAGCACCGCCTGCTGCAGCAACTGCCCTTCGCGATACAGCTCGGCGCTGGCGGTCGCGAAACTTTCCGCGAGCGGCTCCGGTGCAACCAGGTAGCCGACCCGCAGCCCCGGGAACAGCGTCTTGCCGAAGCTGCCGACATAGATCACCTGCCCGGCCGTATCGAGCCCCTGCAGCGACGCGAGCGGCCGGCTGCCGTAGCGGAATTCGCTGTCGTAGTCGTCCTCGATGATCCAGCAGCCGTGCTGGCGCGCGTATTCGAGCAGCATCCGCCGCCGCGCGAGGCTCATCACCATCCCGAGCGGATACTGGTGCGACGGCGTGACGAGCATCAGCTTCGGCGGTTCGGCAAGATCGGCGGCCGATGGCGCGATGCCTTCGTCGTCGACCGGAATCGGCCGGGTCGTCAGCCCCGACACGTTCAGCACGCTGCGCACGCCCCAGTAGCACGGATCCTCGGTCCAGATCGCGTCGCCCGGGTCGGTCAAGAGCCGCACCGCGAGGTCGATCGACTGGTGGATCCCGGTCGTGATCACGATCTGCTCGGGCGTGCAGCGCACCGAGCGCGACGTGCGCAGGTAGTCGGCCAGCGCCTCGCGCAGCAGCGCGAGCCCGCCGCCCGGCGCGTAGGTCAGCAGATCTGGACGCAGGCGCCGCCAGTACTTGTTGTGCAGCCGCGTCCACACGCGCGCCGGAAATCGCGACACATCGGGCACGCCCGGCATGAACGCGCC
Source organism: Burkholderia sp. Ap-955 (assembly GCF_011753045.1). Lineage (NCBI taxonomy): Bacteria > Pseudomonadati > Pseudomonadota > Betaproteobacteria > Burkholderiales > Burkholderiaceae > Burkholderia > Burkholderia sp. Ap-955. Next base: position 61,910 of record NZ_VWWH01000011.1, on the reverse strand, counting down.
GCCCTGCCGCTTCGACACGCCGGCGCCTTCGACGAGCCGCGTGCCGCGCGCGGACAGCCGCCGCGCGGAGGCCTGCACGAGCGCCGGGCGGGTGGCGGCCGCGTCGGGCGGTGCACCGACGATCTCGTCCGGCGCGCTGTCGGCGACGAACGTGCCGCGGCCGGTCGCCGAGTTCACGTAGCCTTCGAGCGCAAGCTGTTCGTAAACCTGCGTGACCGTGTTGCGGGCGATCCCGAGCTCAGCGGCCAGGAGCCGCGACGACGGCACGCGCGTGCCGGCCGGCAGTTCGCGCGACAGGATCGCCTGTTGCAGCAGCCGGTGAAGCTGCCGGTAGATCGGCTGTTCGCCGCCGCGCACGAGGCGCTGCGCCAGCCAGTCCGACAACACGCTCGCGCGCATGATTGGCTCCTTAATATTTATTGAAATGGCTCTGATTGCCAGAGCCAAATGTGATTATAGTCGCCTCCATGGGCTGTCGAAGCGCCCGATTTTCACCTCACCGGAAAGAACATCAAGGAGATGACCGTGAAGAATGCCGACCTGCAGGCCCGCAAGAACGCCGCCACCCCGCGCGGCGTTGGCGTGATGTGCGATTTCTACGCAGCCCGCGCCGAGAACGCGGAACTGTGGGATGTCGAAGGCCGCCGCTTCATCGATTTCGCCGCCGGCATCGCGGTGCTGAACACCGGCCACCGCCACCCGAAGATCGTCAAGGCGATCGCGGATCAGCTGAACAACTTCACGCACACCGCTTACCAGATCGTCCCGTACGCGTCGTACGTCGAGCTGGCTGAGAAGATCAACGACCGCGCGCCGGGCGATTTCCCGAAGAAGACCGCGTTCTTCACGACCGGCGCCGAAGCCGTCGAGAACGCGATCAAGATCGCGCGTGCAGCGACCGGCCGGCCGGGCGTCATCGCCTTCTCGGGCGGCTTCCACGGCCGCACGATGATGGGCATGGCGCTGACCGGCAAGGTCGCCCCGTACAAGCTGAACTTCGGCCCGTTCCCGGGCGACGTGTTCCACGCCCCGTACCCGAACGCCGTGCACGGCGTGACGACCGCCGACTCGATCAAGGCGATCGAGATGCTGTTCAAGGCCGACATCGATCCGAAGCGCGTCGCCGCGATCATCTTCGAACCGGTCCAGGGCGAAGGCGGCTTCAACCCGGCGCCGGCCGAGTTCGTGCGCGCGCTGCGCAAGATCTGTAACGAACACGGCATCCTGCTGATCGCCGACGAAGTGCAGACGGGCTTCGCGCGTACCGGCAAGCTGTTCGCGATGCAGCACTACGACGTGCTGGCCGACCTGATCACGATGGCGAAGAGCCTCGCGGGCGGCATGCCGCTGTCGGGCGTCGTTGGCCGTGCGGACGTGATGGACGCGGCGGCTCCGGGCGGCCTCGGCGGCACGTACGCGGGCAACCCGCTGGCCGTCGCGTCGGCGCACGCGGTGCTCGAGATCATCGACGAAGAGAAGCTGTGCGAGCGCGCGACGCAACTCGGCGACGTGCTGAAGGCGAAGCTGAATGCGCTGCAGGCCGACGTGCCGCAGATCGCCGACGTGCGCGGCCCCGGCGCGATGATCGCGGTCGAGTTCCTGAAGCCGGGCTCGGGCGAGCCGGATGCCGAGTTCACGAAGCGCGTGCAGACGCGTGCGCTCGAGCGCGGCCTGCTGCTGCTCGTGTGCGGCGTGTACTCGAACGTCGTGCGCTTCCTGTTCCCGCTGACGATCCCGCAAGCCGTGTTCGACGAAGCGCTCGTGATCCTCGAGGAAGTGCTGAAGGAAACGGTCGGCGTGCCGGCCTGAGTGTCCGCCGACTTCATCCACTGAATGCGCCGCCGCCGTCTTCATGACGGCGGCGGCCGTTTCATCCGTCCTTTTCGAAGCAGGTGATTCATATGAGCACTGTGCAGGAAACCCTGGCACTGAAAGACCCGTCGCTGTTCCGCCAGCAGGCGTACGTCAACGGCGAATGGCAAGGCGCGACGAACGGCGAGACGTTCGAAGTCCGCAACCCGGCGACGGGCGGCCTGCTCGGCACGGTGCCGGCGATGGGCACGGCCGAGACGCGTCACGCGATCGAAGCCGCGAACGCCGCATGGCCGGCGTGGCGCAAGAAGACCGCGAAGGAACGTGCGGTCGTCCTGCGCAAGTGGCACGACCTGATGATGGAAAACGCCGACGATCTCGCGCTGATCCTGACCACCGAGCAGGGCAAGTCGCTGGCCGAAGCGAAGGGCGAGATCGGCTACGCGGCATCGTTCCTCGAGTGGTTCGCGGAAGAAGGCAAGCGCGTGTACGGCGACACGATTCCGACGCCGGCGAGCGACAAGCGCATCGTCGTGACGAAGGAAGCGATCGGCGTGTGCGCGGCGATCACGCCGTGGAACTTCCCCGCGGCGATGATCACGCGCAAGGTCGGCCCGGCACTCGCGGCGGGCTGCCCGATCGTCGTGAAGCCGGCCGAGGCGACGCCGTTCTCGGCGCTCGCGATGGCCGTGCTGGCCGAGCGCGCGGGCGTGCCGGCGGGCGTGTTCAGCGTCGTCACGGGCGACCCGAAGGCGATCGGCGGCGAGCTGACGTCGAACCCGATCGTGCGCAAGCTGTCGTTCACCGGCTCGACGCCGGTCGGCCGCCTGCTGATGTCGCAATGCGCGGCAACGGTCAAGAAGGTGTCGCTGGAGCTCGGCGGCAACGCACCGTTCATCGTGTTCGACGACGCCGATCTCGATGCGGCCGTGCAGGGCGCGATCGCGTCGAAGTACCGCAACAGCGGCCAGACCTGCGTGTGCACGAACCGTTTCTACGTGCATGAAGCCGTGTACGACCAGTTCGCGCAGAAGCTCGCGGCAGCCGTCGGCCAACTGAAGGTGGGCCGCGGCACGGAGCCGGGCGTCACGCAAGGTCCGCTGATCAACGAAGCCGCCGTGTTGAAAGTCGAGGCGCACATCGAGGACGCGCTCGCGAAGGGTGCGACCGTCGTGACGGGCGGCAAGCGCCACGCGCTCGGCAACGGCTTCTTCGAGCCGACCGTGCTGACGGGCGTCACGCCGGCGATGAAGGTCGCGAAGGAAGAGACGTTCGGGCCGCTCGCGCCGCTGTTCAAGTTCGGCAGCGACGACGAAGTGATCCGCCTCGCGAACGACACCGAATTCGGCCTGGCCGCGTACTTCTACAGCCGCGACATCGGCCGCGTGTGGAAGGTGGCGGAAGCACTCGAATACGGGATGGTCGGCGTGAACACGGGCCTGATCTCGAACGAAGTCGCGCCGTTCGGTGGCGTGAAGCAGTCGGGCCTCGGCCGCGAAGGCTCGCACTACGGCATCGACGACTACGTCGTAATCAAGTACCTCTGCCTCGCCGTCTGACGGTTCGGGGCCGGCCGCTTCGGTGACAGGCCCTGACCGCCCGGCCGGAACCGGGCGGTCCGACGCGGGCCGGTACCCCTCTCCGCCGTGCCCGCGTCATCTCCCCCTCCTCTCCTCCCCCTTTCCCTTCCTCCTCACCGTTTCACGGGACCGCGATCACCGCATCGGCTTTGGTCGAACGGCTGACCACCGTCATCGCGCCACACCAGGCCCGCCACGCCCGTCCTCTCGCACAAAGCCGAAAAACGAAAGCCATCCCGACATCGGTACAAGCCTTCACCCACCAACCTTTCAAATTTGATACGATTCAATTTCATTTTGAAAGATTTCGGGATGCCGGACCGAAGTTGCCGGCGCCCGGCGCGAACGTGGTTCGACCGACTGCGCACCAGGCGCAGGCGGTCGTCGTGGTTCTTCGAGCCACGCTCAACGAGGATGCTGTTCATGGAAAGTCACGTAGGACCAACGTGCCTGCGCGCCCAACTCAAGCGGGGGCTGCTCGAGATCAGAGTCGACGCCGCCGCCCTGCCCCCTGCGAACCTGTTCGGTTTCGCGGAGCGCCGGAATCCCAAGCGAGCATTCCTCTTCGTATCCAAGGTCCTGGGCCGTCACATCCCGGTGCGCCCGTCGATCATGGCGGCCAGCTTCGAGCGCCTGGCGGCCGGAATTCCGGCGGACCTGCCGGGACCGGTACTGGTAATCGGCATGGCCGAAACCGCAGTGGGCCTCGGTGCCGGCGTGCACCGCGCCTATCGTGCGGGCCGCCCTGACAGCGTGTACCTCACCAGTACCCGTCATCCGCTGGGTACCCGCGTCTTTGCTCGATTCGAGGAAGAACACAGCCATGCGAGCGCTCATCTGATCCACTTGCCGGTCGATCCCGAGATTCGTGACCTGATGCTGAAGGCTCGATCGCTGATCCTGGTCGATGACGAAGCCTCCACCGGCAAGACCTTCCTGAACCTGCACCGCGCGCTGGTCGAAGCAGGTCTGAGCAACGTCCAGCGAGTGGTGACCTGCGTCCTGACGGACTGGACTGCCGGTGCCGCTCGTCACGCCATCGGGGAACCGGTCACCGCGGTATCGCTGCTGACCGGCGCCTACCAGTTCCACGAGGATCAGTCCGCGCCCCTCCCGGACATGCCGAACGTCGGCACCGTTTCCATGGGCGAATGGCCTCTCTCGCCCTGCAATGACTGGGGACGTCTGGGCGTTCGGGATGTGGACGACACGCTCGCGCCGGACGTTCAGGTCCAGCCCGGCGAGAAAGTCATTGTCGTCGGTACCGGCGAGTTCGTCTGGCGTCCTTTTCTGTTGGCGGAACGCCTGGAGCGATCTGGCGCGGATGTCCACTTCAGCTCGACCACGCGGTCCCCCATCGCCCTGGGCCACGCCATCGAGCACGCGCTGTCGTTCCCCGACAACTACGGCCTCGGTATTCCGAACTTCCTCTACAACGTGAAGCCCGGCCAGTTCGACCGGGTCCTGATCTGCACGGAGACCCCCGCCCAGGCACTCCCCGTAGAACTCGTCGACGCACTGAACGCAGAGGTGATTGTCGATGAGCGGTAACCGTCCCCTGGCATTCGTCGACCTCGACGACACCCTGTTCCAGACCGCCCGCAAGATGGCGGAAGGCGTTCCGCGCACGGCGGCCACGCTGGACGTGCACGGTCAGCCAAACGGCTTCATGGACCCGGTCCAGCACACGTTCATCACGTGGTTGCTCGCCACCGCCGACGTCGTTCCGGTCACCGCGCGCAGCGTGGAGGCATACGGCCGCGTCATGCTTCCCTTCACCGAAGGCGCAATCTGCTCGCATGGCGGCGTCATGCTCCGCCCCGACGGGTTACGCGATCGAAGCTGGCATGGGCGAATGGCCGAGGCCCTCCAGAGCGTTCAGGACCGACTGCCGGCACTGTGCGAGGCCACGCTGGCGATCGGCAGGGAACTCGGCTACTCACTCCGCGGCTGGGTGGTGGAAGAAGAAGGCTTGCGCCACTACGTCGTGGTCAAGCACAACGCGTCCGACGACGCGGTGCTCGCCGAGGTGCTGGCCGGAGTTCGGTCCCGGCGCATGGTGGACGGCATGCACGTTCACGCCAACGGCAACAACCTCGCCTTCCTGCCAACGGGGCTGGCCAAGCGCGCGGCCGTTCAGGAGTGGTTGCGCCGCGACCGTGAGAGCCACGGCGAGCGACCGGTCCTGGGCTTCGGCGACAGCATCACCGATCTGGGGTACATGGACCTCTGCCACATGTGGGCGACACCGGCGCGCAGCCAGCTTGCGAATTGGGTGACGGGGACGATCCATGGGTAATCGCCTCGCGAGCCTGAACACCGTCGGCAGCGGCAGCTACGCCGCCGAAGACGTGCACTTCCTTCTGCAACACGTGCGGATGAGCGTCACCGACGTCGAGGAGAAGGAGCGTCTGATTCAGACGAATCAAAAACACTACTCGGAAATGATCGGCCTCGAGCAGGCGCCCTCCGACGTGCACAAGCGCCTTTACGCCCGCGCGCTGGTGCAGAACGGCGCCCGCATGGCTTCGGATGTGCAGTCCCTGGCGATCGCGCTGAGTGCCGCCTACACCGGGCCGGACATCGCCCTGGTCTCGTTTGTTCGCGCCGGCCTGCCGCTTGGCGTGCTGCTGCGCCGGGCACTCGTGGAGATGGGGCGCGACGCCCGCCACTACGGGATCAGCATCATTCGCGATCGCGGGATCGACATGGTTGCGCTGGAAGCCATCATCCGGCTGCATGGCGCCGAAAACATCGTCTTCGTCGATGGCTGGACCGGCAAGGGCGCCATTTCAGGCGAGCTCGCACGGACCCTCGCGGACGACACGCGCTTCCCCGAAGGTCCGCGCCTCGTGGTTCTGGCCGATCCTTGCGGCCGCGCGTGGCTGGCGGCCTCCGCGCAAGACTGGACCATTCCGTCCGGCATTCTCGGCGCAACCGTTTCCGGGCTGGTGTCCCGCTCCATCTGGCCGACTCAAGGCGGCCTGCATGGTTGCGTGGTCTACGAACACCTGCGCGAACACGATGTCACGCGCGAGTTCATCGACGGGATCGACGCCGAACGTCGGGCCCTGGCAGACGCCCGACCTGCCGCTCCATGGACCAACGATCAGCGACTGACGCTCCAGGCGTCCGCGGACGGCGTGGTGTCCGCGTTGGCAACCCGCTTCGACATCGGCAACCTGAACCGCGTGAAACCGGGTATCGCCGAGGCAACCCGAGCGGTCCTGCGCCGTGTGCCGGATCGCGTGCTGGTACGTGACCGCAATGACAGCGACGTTCAGTTGCTGCTGCACCTCACCGAACGCGCGGGCGTGACCGTCGAGGAAGCGGGCGCCGATCTGGGTCCGTACTGCGCGGTCACAATCATTCGGAGCGCGAATTGATTAAAACCATCTCTCCGTTCGCCCTCGGCGCGACGCTGTACATGCCGGCCACCCGCAGCGACATTCTGGATGTGGTTTCCGGCACCAGGCTCCCGGAGCTGCGCTCGCTGGTGGTCTGCCTGGAAGACGCGGTGGCGGCAATCGACGTCGACAGCGCGCTGGCGAACCTGCGGGCGCTCCTCATGAATATCGATGCCCGGGGAGGGCGCGCCGAATCCGGTCCCTTGCTGTTCGTTCGGCCACGTGACGCCGCGATGGCGGCGGTACTGAACGACTGGCCGCTGATGAAGCACGTCGATGGGTTCGTCGTACCCAAGTTGACCCTGCAATCCCTTTCATCGTGGGAGAACGCGGTCAGTCATCCAGACCTGTACCTCATGCCGACACTGGAGACGGCCGACGTTTACGACCCGGGCGCAATGGTAGAGCTTGGCTCGGCCCTGAAGGCGAACCTGAACCGACGCATCATCGCGCTGCGAATCGGCGGCAACGACCTGATGGGCTGTCTTGGTCTGCGGCGCAATCCGTCCACCACGCTCTACAGCACGCCCCTCAGCTACGTGATTCCCATGCTTGCCGGAATCATGGGGGCTCAGGGCTTTGCCCTGACCGCGCCCGTCTTCGAGCAACTCGCCACGCCCCATCTCCTGAACGAGGAGCTGGAACTGGACATCGCGCATGGCCTGGTAGGGAAGACGGCCATTCACCCGAGCCAGATCCGCATCATCCAGGAGGCGCTGCGCGTCAGCCTCGAGGACTTCAACTGCGCCACGCTGATCGTCAACGAGGCGGCCCCTGCCGTTTTCAAGCACAACGACGCGATGTGCGAGCCGGCAACCCACTACAAGTGGGCGGTCAACATCCTCGAACGCGCCAAGTGGCACGGGGTGAAGCCCACCGCCCCGAGTCATGGCGAGCACGGCGTCCGACTGGCGGAGGCCGGCTGATGAGCGTGGAAATGCGTGAGGCTGCCCTCAAAGGCGCACGGTCTACTGTCCGCCGGCTCGATGTCGGCCGAGCAGCAGCAGCGATCCGCATCCGGACCGCGAGTGAGCGGCTGCCGCGCAACACGATTCATGGCGACGCCTTCCCCGTGTGGCGGCAATCCCGCTCGCGGTTTAGCAAAGCCGGGGACTCTGGAATGTGACTCCGTCCGATCCCTCACACGAACACTGAACACCGAACACTGAACACTGAACACTGAAGATCAACAAGGAGCGTAAAGATGGCACTCACCCTGAGCAAGAATCAGAGCATCTCTCTGGAAAAAACCGCGGGCCGTGGCTTGACCTCGATTAGTCTGGGCCTGGGTTGGGACCCGGTAAAGTCCGGCGGCTTCTTCTCCAAGATGCTGGGCGGCGGCAGCAACGACATCGACCTCGATGCTTCCTGCATCCTGCTGGACGGCGACATGAAATCCGTCGACCTGGTCTGGTTCCGACAACTGGAATCCAGGGACGGCGCCATCGAGCACTCCGGCGACAACCTGACGGGCGAAGGTGACGGCGACGATGAAACCATCCACGTCGACCTGCAGCGCCTGCCGGGCACCATCCAGCACCTGGTGTTCACCGTGAACAGCTTTCGCGGTCAGACGTTCGACCAGGTCGAAAACGCCTACTGCCGCATCCTCGACGACTCGAACAACCAGGAGCTGGCGCGCTTCAACCTGGCGGAGAAAGGTCGCCACACCGGTGTTGTCATGGCCAGCCTCAGCCGTGGCGGCGGCGGCTGGGAATTCAAGGCGATCGGCCAGTCCACCCACGGCCGCACCGCGGACGATCTCGTCAATCTGGCGATTCAGGCGGTGCGAGCATGACGACACTGGTACCTGGCGGCAATGCGCCGGTGGCCACCGGTCAATTGCGTGTGGACATCAATTACGCGCCGATTCCCGGCGCCGAGATCGATATCTCTGCATTCGCGCTCACCGCTGCCGCGAAAGTCCGAGGCGATGGCGACATGTGCTTCTACGGCCAAACAAGCGTCCTGGGCGGCGCGGTTCAGTTGACCGCCACGACGGCCGGCCGGGCAACGTTCACCGTGGATCTCGCTCGAATCGACCCTGCCGTCGAGAAAGTCGCGCTCACCGCGACCATCCACGAGAACAAGGCGACCTTCGATCGCGTTTCGATGCTGGCACTGGCCGTGACGGGAGGGATCGAGGCGCAGATCCCGACTGCCGGGATGAATGAGACTGCGCTGATCCTCGGGGAGTTTTACCGCCGTCAGGACGCATGGAAGTTCCGCTGTGTCGCACAAGGCTTTGCGGGCGGCCTGGAGCCGCTGGCCAAGCACTTCGGAGTCGACGTTGCCGCGCCTTCCGGTAGCCCGACGCAGAGCCCTCCCGCGCCGCCCCCTTCGCCCGTACCGGCGCCGGCGCTCGCGCCGGTCCCGCCTGGCGCACCGGCGTCCACGATCCGACTCAGCAAGGTCACGCTCGACAAATCACGCCCCAGCATCAATCTGGAGAAGACCGCTGCCGGCTTCGGTGAAATCAAGGTGAACCTGAACTGGAACCAGGGTACGAGCGGCCTGCTCGGCGGCTTCCTGGGAAAACGCGGTGCCATCGATCTGGACCTGGGTTGCCTGTTTGAAATGCAGGACGGACTCAAAGGGGCCGTGCAGGCGCTCGGCAAGCGTTTCGGCGATCTGCGGGCGGAACCCTACATCCAGCTGATGGGAGATGACCGTACCGGCTCCGTTGCCGATGGCGAGTGGCTTCGCATCAATGGGCAACAGTGGAACAAGATCGAACGCATCCTGATTTTCGCGTTCATCTACGACGGCGCGCCGAACTGGAAGGCAACTGACGGCGTTGTAACCATTTTCGTGCCTGGCCAGTCCGAAATCGAAGTTCGCATGAATGAGGAAGGCGGCCGCCACGGCATGTGCGCGATTGCCCTGCTTGAAAACGTGAACGGGGCCGTCAAGGTCTCTCGTCGAGTCGACTTCCACCCCGGACACGAGGAAATGGATCGTGCCTACGGCTGGGGGATGCGCTGGAAAGCAGGCTCCAAGTAACCCATGACCCGGCGGGGCCGTCCGGCCCCGCTCACTGAGAGGAAACACATGCTCGACTGGCTGAAAACCAACGCGGCCAAAGCCCGCGAAACCTTGACCATCGAAGTCGCCAAATTCAAGAACCGAACGTTCATGGAGGCGACCGCCAATGCTTGCGCGCTGATCTCCGCCGCGGATGGCGAGATCAAATCCGAAGAGAAGCTGAAGATGGTCGGCTTCATCAACAACTCCCCGGAATTGAAGGTCTTCAACCTGAACGACGTGATCACGGTGTTCAGCGACGCCTGCGGCAAGTTCGAATTCGATTTCCAGATCGGCCAGGCCGAGGCGCTGAAGGCCATCGGCAAGATCAAGGGCAAGGACGGCGAAGCACGCTTGCTGGTGCGCGTGGCCTGTGCCATCGGCGCATCCGACGGCCATTTCGACGACAAGGAAAAAGCGGCTTGCCGCCTGATCTGCCTGGAGCTCGGCTTGAACCCGGTTGACTTCGAACTGTAGGAAACCGAAACGTGGAAACGACACACATTGGCTTCCCGCCGTTGACCATGGCGGTATTCGTCGGCCTGGCGCTGGCCGCCCTGCTGCTGGACATGGTTACCCACCGCGACGACAAGCCGGTCACCCTCGCCCGGGCGTCCATCTGGTCGGTATTCTGGGTGGCCATCTCCCTTGCATTCGCCGGCTTCCTGTACGTGCAGCACGGCGCGGAAGTGGCCAGCCTGTTCCTGACCGGTTATGCACTGGAGAAGGTCCTCTCCGTCGACAACCTGTTCGTCTTCATGGCGATCTTCGCCTGGTTCAAGGTCCCGGACGGCTTGCGTCACCGCATCCTGCACTGGGGCATCATCGGGGCCATCGTATTCCGTGGTGTCTTCGTCGTCATCGGTACCGGCCTGCTGGCATTCGGGCCCTGGGTCGAGATCGCCTTCGCGCTGATCGTGGCGTGGACCGCCGTCATGATGCTCAAGGGCGGTGACGACGATGACGAGGCGAAGGATTACTCGCAGCATCTTGCTTGCCGCTTCGCGAAAAAGCTCTTCCCCGTATGGCCCAGGCTGCACGGCCACCACTTTTTCGTGAGCCGCAAGAAGCTCGAGTCGGAAGTACGGACGGCCGAGCGGGACATGAGCCTGGCGGCCAAAGGCGGCCTTTTCGCTACGCCGCTGTTCCTCTGCCTGGTCGTGATCGAAGTGTCCGACGTCCTGTTCGCGTTCGACTCGGTCCCGGCGGTCATCGCAGTCAGCCGTGAACCCCTGATCGTCTACTCGGCGATGCTGTTCGCCATCCTTGGCCTCCGCACGCTGTATTTCGTTCTGGAAGCGCTGAAGCGCTACGTGGTGCATCTGGAAAAGGCAGTGATCGTATTGCTGTTCTTCATCGCGGCGAAGCTGGGCTTGAACGCGACCGACCATCTGTTCCACCACGGTATCAGCATCTCCCCGAACACCAGCCTGCTCATCGTACTGGTGGTCCTGGCAATCGGAATCCTGGCCAGCGTGATCTTCCCGAACAAGGAAGACGCGCAAACCGAAAATCAGTAACCCGTCACAACCCAAAGGAGCTGTTTTCATGGCACTGACTCTTCAAAAAGGCGGCAACCTCTCCCTGTCCAAAACCGACCCGAGCCTGACCAGAATCCTGGTTGGCCTGGGCTGGGACCCGCGCGCAACCGATGGTGCCGAGTTCGATCTGGACGCCAGCGCCTTCCTGCTGGGGGCCAACGGCAAAGTCCGCGGTGAAGCCGACTTCATCTTCTACAACCAATTGCGCAGCCAGGACGGCTCTGTCGAACATACCGGCGACAACCGTACCGGCGCGGGCGACGGCGATGACGAAGTCATCAAGGTCGACCTGAGCCGCGTTCCGGCCGACATCGACAAGATCGCCTTCACGGTCACCATCCACGACGCCGAAGCGCGCAAGCAGAACTTCGGGCAGGTCAGCAATTCGTTCATCCGCGTCGTGAACGAGATCTCCGGTGCCGAAGTGGTCCGCTACGACCTGGCGGAAGACGCCTCCACCGAAACCGCGATGATCTTCGCGGAGTTGTACCGCAGCAACGGCGAGTGGAAATTCCGCGCCGTTGGCCAAGGCTACGCCGGCGGCCTGCGTGCCCTGGCCAACGGCTACGGCATGAACTTCTGAACGGTCTCCTCACCTGAACAAGGAATCACACCATGGCTGTAAGTCTGTCCAAAGGCGGTAACGTCTCCCTGTCGAAAGAGGCCCCGGGCCTGAGCGAAATCGTCGTCGGCCTGGGCTGGGACCCGCGCGTCACCGACGGCACCGAGTTCGACCTCGACGCCTCGGTCTTCGTCACCGGTGAAAACGGCAAAGTCCTGAACGACGCCAGCTTCATCTTCTACAACAACAAGAAGTCCGCCGACGGTTCCATCGAGCACCTGGGCGATAACCGTTCCGGCCAGGGCGATGGCGATGACGAGCAGGTCAACGTGAAGCTGGCCGGTCTGGCGGCCGACGTGAAGAAGCTGGTCTTCGCCGTCACGATTCACGATGCCGAAGCCCGCAAGCAGTCATTCGGCCAAGTGAGCAACGCCTATATCCGCGTCGTCAACAAGGCCGACGGCAAGGAAATCGCCCGCTACGACCTGTCCGAAGACGCATCGACCGAAACCGCCATGATCTTCGGCGAGCTGTATCGCCACAACGACGAATTCAAGTTCAAGGCGATCGGACAAGGTTTCGCGGGTGGCCTGAAGCCGCTGGCAGAAGCTCACGGTGTGAGCATCGGCTGATCCGAAAGGCAGGAAAATCCGTGGTTTGACCGATCACGCCGTTCAGTTCGCAACTGAACGGCGTACACCACGCGTGAGGTCGGTCGAAATGCGTGAAGGCCAACGAGGCAAGCCACGCTCACCGAAACACGTTCACCGCATCCACCAGCCGCGTCGCCTGCTGCTTCAGGCTTTCCGACGCCGCCGTGCTCTGCTCGACCAGCGCCGCGTTCTGCTGCGTGATGTTGTCCAGGTGCACCACCGCCTGGTCGACCTGCGACACGCCCGTGCTTTGCTCGACCGTCGACGAGCTGATCTCCGCGATCAGGTCCGACACGCGCTTCACCTGCGTGACGATGTCCTCCATCGTCTTGCCCGCCTCGTCCACGCGCCGAGCGCCCGATTCGACGCGCTCGACGCTCGCGCCGATCAGTGTCTTGATCTCCTTCGCCGCGTTCGCGCTGCGCTGCGCGAGCGCCCGCACCTCACCGGCGACCACCGCGAAGCCGCGCCCCTGCTCGCCCGCGCGCGCCGCTTCCACGGCCGCGTTCAGCGCAAGGATGTTGGTCTGGAACGCGATGCCGTCGATCACGCCGATGATGTCGGCGATCTTGCGCGAGCTGGCCGTGATGTCGCTCATCGTCGCGACGACCTCGCCCACTGCCTGCCCGCCACGCCCGGCCGCCTCGCTCGCCGACATCGCGAGCCGGTTCGCCTGCAGCGCGGTCTCCGCGTTGCTGTCGACGGTCGCCGTCATCTCGGCCATCGATGCGGCCGTCTCCTGCACGCTCGACGCCGCCTGCTCGGTGCGCGCGCTCAGGTCGTTGTTGCCCTGCGCGATCTCGTTGCTCGCGCGCTGCACGTTGTGCACCTGCTCGCTGACGTCGTCGACGAGCCAGCGGAACATCAAACCGAGCTGGTTGATCGTGCGCAGCGTCATGCCGATCTCGTCGACACGGTTCATCCGCACACCGCGCCGGCTTTCGCCGGTCGCGACGTTCAACGCCTGGTCGTGCAGCCGCTTCAGCGGACGCACGATCTGCGCGTCGAGCCACAGGCCGGCCGCCGCCGCCACGCCGACCGTCACGCCGGCAAACGCCGCGAGCGCGCCGCCCGCCAGCCCGCATGCCCAGCCCGCGCCGATGACCGCCGGTGCGAGCACGCACAGTGCCGAGTGGACACGCGCGCGCACCGACATCGTCTGCGACAGCGACGCGATGCGCAGCAGCCCCGTGCGGATCACCAGCCCCTTGTGGAACCGGCGCTGGCCGGCCTTGCCTTCGCGGAACGCGCGATACAGCGCATCGGCGGCCTCGGACTCGTCGTGCGGCGCCTTCGTCCGCACCGACATGTAGCCTTGCGGCTCGCCGTTGCGCATCACGGGAATCGCGTTCGCACGCACCCAGTAGTGATCGCCGTTCTTGCGGCGGTTCTTCACCAGCGCGGTCCACGGCTCGCCGCGCCTGAGCGTCGCCCACATGTCGGCAAACGCTTCACGCGGCATGTCCGGGTGGCGCACCGCGTTGTGCGGCTGGCCGACGAGTTCCTCGTTCGTGAAGCCGCTCACCTGTGCGAACGTCGTGTTGGCGTAGGTGATGATGCTGTCCGCGTCGGTCGTCGACATCAGCGTGACGTCGTCGGGAAAATCGAATTCCTGTTGGGTAACGGGCTGGTTATTGCGCATGCAAGGCTCCGAAAAGCGGATCTGACGTCCGCGTCGCGCTGACTTCACGCTCAGTAGCCGAAAAACGGTTTATCGCTTTACGACGGTTTTCATCTTACTGTCGGCATATTGGGGAAAAACCTTACCCTTTCTTCGCATAAAATATTCAATTCGGCGGCCACCATGATTTCGATCAAATAATCCGGCAATATTCGCCGCGCGTGTTCATCCACATGTCACGCCACGCTGCCCGGCCAACCCGTGCGCAGGACAATGCGTATCGGCCGTTGCACGCGGCAAAACGATTCCGTCTATCCTGCTCCATTCAACCGGTATTCGAATTCGATGAAAAAGGAATTGCACGAACTGAATCGGCTGTCGTGGAATACGGCGACAGTCGCGCATAACAGCCATAAAGGCGATCAGGCCGCATTTTTTCGCGCAGGCGGCTCGACGCTCTTTCCGGAAGAACGCGAACTGCTCGGCGACGTCAGCGGGCTGCGGCTCCTGCACCTGCAGTGCAACGCGGGGCAGGACACGCTGAGCCTCGTGCGCGACGGCGCGGACGCGACGGGCGTCGACATCTCCGACGAAGCGATCGCCTTCGCACGGCAACTGTCGGCCGACGCAGGCCTGCCCGCGCGCTTCGAGCGCGCCGACGTGCTCGACTGGATGCCCGAGGCCGCGGCGCGCGGCGAACGCTTCGATCGCGTGTTCACGTCGTACGGCGCCATCTACTGGCTGTCCGACCTGAACGCATGGGCGCGCGGGATCGCCGCGCTGCTCGCGCCGGGCAGTCGTTTCGCGATGGTCGAGTTTCATCCGTTCGCGCTGTATTTCGACGAACACTGGAAGCCGCACTACGACTATTTCCAGACCGACGCAACCGAGGAGCCGGCAGGTGTCGGCGATTACGTTGCCGTATCCGGCACGGGGCTCGGCGCACAGCACGACCATCCGGGCGTCGTCGATTTCGCGAACCCGCATCCGAGCTACGAGTTCATGTGGGGCATCGGCGATGTCGTGAACGCGCTCGTGTCGGCCGGGCTCGCGATCGACCGCCTGACCGAATACCCGTATGCGAACGGCTGGAAGGGCTTCGACGGCATGCGCGAGCTGGACGGCCGCCGGATGGTGCCGCCCGATCACATGCCGCGCCTGCCGCTGATGTATGCGATCGCCGCGCATCGGGAGGCCGCATGACGCGCCGCACCGCCGCCGAACGCGACGCGCTTTGCCAACGCCCGCTCGCACGCGACGAGGTGCCGCTTGTGTGGACCATCGACCGGCGCGAAATCATCGAGCACCTGTATGTGCTGCGCGACGGCACGCTGCATCTCGTTCCCGACTTTTATGACGTCGCGGGCTGGCCCGACGGCGAAGCCGACCACTACACGCCGATCCTGCTCGACTGCCACGATCGCGGCGGGTGGTGCGTCGGCATGTTCGACGGCGCGCGGCTCGTCGCGGCGGTCTTCGTCGACAGCCAGCCGCTCGGCCCGCACGGCGACATGCTGCAGTTGAAGTTCCTGCACGTGAGCCACGACTGGCGCGGCTGCGGGCTCGGCGAGCAGCTCTACCGCGCGGCCCGTGAGCAGGCGCGCGCGATGGGCGCTGCGCGCCTGTATGTGTCGGCGACGCCGTCGCAGAACACGATCGACTTCTACCTGCGGCTCGGCTTCACGGTCAGCGCATCGCCCGACCCGGCGCTGTACGCGCTCGAGCCGGAAGACATTCATCTGGAAGCGCCGACGGCCTGACGCACCGGCGCGCGGGTGACGCGTAGAATTTCCCGCTTTGCCACGGCCGCCATCGGCCATCGCGGCATCACGGAGAGCGAAATTGCAGAACGAAGCGCAGCCGCAAGCCATGCCGAAAATCCTCGTCAGCATGTGCGTGGTCGGTCATCCGGTCCGCTACAACGGCTCGGCCAGGACCGCCGCACACGAGGCGCTCGAACGGTGGCAGCGCGAAGGGCGCCTCGTGCCCGTCTGCCCCGAGCTTGCCGGCGGCTTCAGCGTGCCGCGCCCGCCCGCCGAAATCGCCGGCGGCGAATCGGGGCAGCGGGTGCTGTCGGGCGCCGCGCGCATCGTCGACGTGAACGGCAACGACGTGACGGCGCCGTTCGTGTCCGGCGCGCACACCGCGCTGGCCGTCGCGCTCACGCACGATTGCCGCTTCGCGATCCTGGCCGACGGCAGTCCGTCGTGCGGCAGCACGTTCATTTATGACGGGAGTTTCGAGAACCGGCGGCACGCGGGCGCCGGTGTCACGGCGGCGTTGCTGCGCGAGCATGGCATCGAAGTGTTCGCGGACACCGAGATCGACGCACTCGATGCGCGCCTCGAGCAGTTGTCGCAGGCCGGTTAACGACGATGCGCGGCACGAGAACCCTCGTGCCGCGCATCGATTCGGATAGCGCGAAGCGGCGCGTGCGCTGCCGCTTCGCCATGTGACGAGGTCAGACGCGTTCGATCGCGATCGCGATGCCCTGGCCGACGCCGATGCACATCGTGCACAGCGCAAAGCGGCCGTTCGTGCGATGCAGCTGATACATCGCGGTCGTCACGAGACGCGCGCCCGACGCGCCGAGCGGATGGCCCAGTGCGATCGCGCCGCCGTTCGGGTTCACGCGCGGATCGTCGTCGGCAACACCGAGCATGCGCAGCACCGCGAGACCTTGCGACGCGAATGCCTCGTTCAGCTCGATCACGTCGAACTGGTCGATCGTCATCCCGAGCCGGGCAAGCAGCTTCTGCGTGGCCGGCGCGGGGCCGATGCCCATCACGCGCGGCGCGACGCCGGCTGTCGCGATACCCAGCACGCGTGCGCGCGGCGTCAGGCCGTAGCGCTTCGCGGTTTCCTCGTTCGCGAGCAGCAGCGCGGCGGCGCCGTCGTTGACGCCCGACGCATTGCCGGCCGTCACCGAACCGTCCGGGCGCACGACGCCCTTCAGCTTCGCCAGCGTTTCGAGCGACGTCTCGCGCGGATGCTCGTCGCGCGAGACCACCACCGGATCGCCTTTCTTCTGCGGAATCGTGACAGCAACGATTTCGTCGGCGAGCGTACCGTCCTGCTGCGCACGCGCGGCTTTTTGCTGGCTGCGCAGCGCGAACAGATCCTGGTCGGCGCGGCTGATGTTGTAGTCGACCGCGACGTTTTCGGCCGTCTCGGGCATCGAATCGACGCCATACAGCTGTTTCATCAGCGGATTGATGAAGCGCCAGCCGATCGTCGTATCGTAGATGTCGGCCTGCCGCGCGAACGCGCTCGCGGCCTTGCCCATCACGAACGGCGCGCGCGTCATGCTCTCGACGCCGCCCGCGACCATCAGCGCGGCCTCGCCGGACTTGATCGCACGGGCGGCCACGCCGACCGCATCCATCCCGGAACCGCACAGGCGGTTGATCGTCGAACCCGGCACGCCCTGCGGCAGCCCTGCGAGCAGCGCCGACATGCGCGCGACGTTGCGGTTGTCCTCGCCGGCCTGGTTCGCACAGCCGTAGATCACGTCGTCGATCGCCGTCCAGTCGACGTCGCGGTTGCGCTCGACGAGCGCCTTGAGCGGCACCGCGCCCAGGTCGTCGGCGCGCACGCCGGACAGGGCACCGCCGTAACGCCCGATCGGCGTACGGATCGCATCACACAGAAAAGCTTCGGTCATCAGTGTCTCCGGTCCCAGGACAGGCTGGGGGAATGAACAGGGCGCGCCCCTTGCATTGCCCGTCGGGATGCGCTTAAATGTTCTATATACGAACATAAGATCGTGTATCGAACGTTCAACGCATCATAGGGAGTGCGGGGACGACCTGTCAAGCGCGCGGTCCGCCGCGCAGTTGGCGTGCCAGGCCCCATGCGCTATCTTCTCGGCTGCACGATATTCCAGGCGCTCATGACAACCGAAGACACTCAGACGAAACCCGGCGACTCCTATGTCCAGTCGTTCGCGCGCGGCCTTGCGGTGATCCGCGCGTTCGACGCGGCCCGTCCGGAGCAGACGCTCACCGAGGTCGCCTCGGCCACCGGGCTCACGCGCGCGGGCGCGCGCCGGATCCTGCTCACGCTGCAGACGCTCGGCTACGTCGAGGCCGACGGCCGGCTGTTCCGGCTCACGCCGAAGATCCTCGAACTCGGCTTCGCGTACCTCACGTCGATGCCGTTCTGGAATCTCGCCGATCCCGTGATGGAGCAGCTGTCCGCGCAGATCCACGAAAGCTGCTCGGCGGCCGTGCTCGACCGCACCGAGATCGTCTACGTGCTGCGCGTGCCGACCCGCAAGATCATGACGATCAACCTGTCGATCGGCAGCCGGCTGCCCGCGTACTGCACGTCGATGGGCCGCGTGCTGCTGTCCGCGCTCGACGACGCCGAGCTCGACGAAACGCTCGCGCAAAGCGGCATCCGCGCGCATACGCCGCGCACGATCACCGATCTCGGCGAACTGAAGGCGGCGATCGCGCAGGTGCGCCAGCAGGGCTGGGCGGTGGTCGACCAGGAACTCGAAGTGGGCCTGATGTCGTTGTCCGCGCCGATCCGCAACCGGCGTGGGCAGATCATCGCCGCGATGAACATCAGCGGCAACGCGCAGCGGCATACCGCGAAGCAAATGGTGAAGGAGTTTCTCGGGCCGCTGCAGCAGGCCGCGCAGACGGTGTCGGAGCTGGTGGCGCGGCGGGGGTGAGCGCGAGCCGTCACGCAACGCTTCGGCCTCGTGGAACCCGCGCGCCTGGTCGTCCTGGGCCGACAGCAGCCCGCACATAGACGGACCACGGTGGCGTGAAGCGCTGCGCCTGTTCGTCGAGCCTTCTCGACTGTACCGGTGCCGGGGACGATTCGCCAGACACTGTCTGGCGGATTGGCGTGGTTAAGAAGAATGATCGGTTCTGCTGCAAGTTCCGACGACCGAACCCAAGACCGTCCCAATGTGTCCAGCTCAATTGTCGTATCAGCGATACGACAATCTGCTCGTCCGGAAAGGTGACGGCAATCTGCACCACGCGGCGAAAATTCTTCACGGCGAGGCCACCGCCGTCATCTTCCGTCAACGGCGCCGACATCGGCCTGCTGCCGAACCGTCGTCGCAGTGAAATAAAAAAACGGGCGGCACAGGCCGCCCGCTCAAACTCCAATCGCTCTGCAACATCCTTCTTGCACAACACGGAGCGAACTCCGCGCCGCTCAATTTACGGGCGCGCGCCCGTTCGATCAATTTGACAGGAACGAAATTGCGTTCCGAATCCGTCGGACACGGCATCGTCACGCGCCGAGCAACATCCCCTTTCGCACCGGCACCGTGCCCGTCACGCGGCCGAGCGGCGCGCCGGCCGTGACGAACCGAATCGCGCGGCGCATATAGAACACGCCGTCGGTCGCGCTCGAGATCGTCGTGACCGCATCGGTCAGCGGATCGACGATGTCGAACAGCGGATCGCCCGCACGGATCGTCGCGCCGATCGCCGCACGGTGCACGAGTATCCCGCTCACCGGCGCATAGAACTGCTCGCTGCCGGCCAGCGGCGTGGCCGGCGCGGCGAGCGGCGGTAGCGGCTTGCGTTCGCCCTGCACCGCACCGCGCCACACGAGATAATCGACGAGCGCATCGGCATCGCGTTCCGCATAGTCGTACGTCACGTCACGCTGGCCGCGGCACTCGACCGTCACGGCCACGGTGCCGGCCGCCATCGGCGTGCCCGCCGGCAAGTGCTGCCGCAATTGCGACCACAGCAGGTGATGCGCATCGTCGAACGCGTGCCCGCCCGAATCCTCGGCAAGCAGCGACACCTCCGAGCCGAGATAACGCGCGAGCGGCTCGACTTCCGGCCATGCGGTATCGCTCGTGTACACGTGCATCACCGCTTCGAGCGAACAATGCAGGTCGATCACGACCTCAGCGTCGTGCGACAGCTTCAGTAGCGCGAGCTGCAGCGCATCGAACTCCGTGCGCGGCGCGATCTCGTCGAGCGCCCCGCCGACGCATTCGCGCACGATCGCGCGATTGCGTTCGCCGTCGTCGCCTAGCTGGCCACGCGCACGCGCGGCGATTTCCGCAAGCGGCAGGAAACCACGATTGAAGTTGCGGCCGCTCGCCAGATCGAAACGGCCGATGAACTGCCCGAACAGATGATGATTGAGACCGACCGGGTTCGCGACCGGCACGAGCACGATCTCGGCCGCGAGCCGGCCGTCGGCATCGAGCTGTGCAAGACGCTGCTTCAGCACGAACGCCGCAAGCATCGCGGGCGTCTCGTCCGCGTGCAGCGCGGCCTGCAGGTAGATCTTGCGGCCGGTATCGGCCGGCCCGAAATGAAAGCTCGTCAGTGTGCGCTGCGTGCCGATCGACGGCGACAGGAGCGGCGTGGTGCGAATCTGCATCGATGGTCTCGAACGAAATGAAAACGAAGAAGCGGGTGAAACGTCGAGGTGGCTCGGCACTCAGTCGCCGTACGGGTTGAAGTCGAAATACTTCCTGGCGATCCGGTCGTACGTGCCGTCCTTCAGCATCGATGCGATCGCGCCGTCGATCGACGCCTTGAGCGCCGTATCCGACTGCCGCATGCCGATGCCGACGCCGCGATCGCCCATGTCGAGCGGTGCGCCGACGAACGCGAAGCCCTTGCCCTTCGGCGTGCGCAGGAAGCCGTAGTCGGCTTCCACGGTGCCGAGCAATGCCGCGTCGAGGCGGCCGTTGACGAGATCGGCGAACACGTCGTCCTGGCTCTTGTACGGCACCACGCTGACGCCGGCCGGCGCCCAGTGCGCAAGCGCCCACGATTCGAACTGCGTGCCCGACTGCACGCCGACGCGCTTGCCCGCAAGCGACGCGGTCGTGCTGTCGACGCCGCTCCCGGGCCGGGCGACGAGCCGCGACTTGAAGCGGAACAGCTTCGACGAGAACAGGATCTGCTTCTCGCGCTTCTCGGTGATCGCCATCGACGACAGGATCGCGTCGATCTTGCGCGCCTGCAGCGCGGGAATCATCCCGGAGAATTCGAGCTCGACCCACTGGCAGCGCAACTGCGCACGGCGGCAGATCTCGTTGCCGAGATCGACGTCGAAGCCCTTCAGGCTGCCGTCGGGCGCCTTCGAATCCATCGGCGGATAGGTCGGATCGATGCCGAGGCGCACGGGGCGCGCATCGAGTGCGTGCGCGGAACCGGCCGCGAGCGCAAGGCATAGGGAAACGAGCGGCAGGAAGGTACGTTTCATGGTCGACGAAGGCGGGACGATGGGCAAACGGCACGAGCCGGACTGCCTGCGATCGTAGTGCGCACGCGCCGCCGCCGGAATCGCCCGCTGCCTTATCATGATCACTTTTCCCGATCACCGGCCCCGCGCTTGCCCATGGCGTTCACGCTCTCCCAGCTCCGCATCTTCCAGGCCGTCGTCGAGCACGGCAGCCTGCGCGCCGCCGCACGCGCGCTCGACCTCGCGCAGAGCGGCGTCACGCAGCAACTGCAGAGCCTCGAGGCGACGCTCGGCGCGACGCTGTTCACGCGCACCAATCGCGGGATCGTGCCGACGGCCGTCGGCCAGCGGCTGCTCGCGCGCTCCGGTTCGATCCTCGGCGAATGCGAACAGGTCGAGCGGGAAATCCGGCAACTGAGCGGCGCGTACGAAGGCACCGTCACGCTCGGCCTCGTGGCCGAGCCGCTGATCGACGCGTTCGCGCCCGTGTTGAGCGCGTTCCGCGCGCGCTTCGACAAGGTCGACGTGCACCTGCGCACCGGCACGTCGCGAATGATGATCGGCTGGCTGCGCGAAAGCGCGGTCGATTTCGCGATCGCGCTCGTCGCGAAGCAGACCGACACGACCGATCTCGCGGTCACGCCGCTGCGTGCTTCCGCGCCGGTGGTCGTGTGCCGAAGCGGGCATCCGGCGATGCATGCGCAATCGCTCGCCGAACTGGCCGACTACGCGTGGGTATCGACGCGCTCGCCGAACCTGAGCGCCGATCCCGTCGTCAACCGGCTGCTCGCGTACTTCGACGTACACGGCCTGCCGCCGCCGAAAATCCTCGCCACCGTCGAAGGGATGTTCGAGACGTTGCAGCTCGTCACGCAAACCGATTGCCTGTCGCTCGAAACCGAAGCCGTGACGCGGCACGGGCCGTTTGCCGGCGCGCTCGCGAAAGTGCCCGTGCGCGAGCAGGCCGAATCGCAGGACATCTGCCTGCTGCAGCGCGCGGCGGTGCCGCTGACGCCGGCCGCCCAGGAACTCGCGACGATGCTCGCGTCGTACCTGAGGGTGGTGCGCGGGCGGTGAGCACGTATCGCTGCTTGCCGCCCGTCGTGCTGCGCTGCGCCGCGCGTCAGTCGATCGAATCCCGCGCCGTCTCGCGCAGCATCGCCACCGCGATCAGCGACAGCACCACGCATGCGGCCACGTAGCCGGCTGGCGCGAGCTTGCTGCCGGTCGTCTTCACGAGCCAAGTCGCGATCAGCTGCGCAGTGCCGCCGAAGATCGTCACCGCGAGTGCATACGCGATCGAGATGCCGGTCGCACGCACGTGGCGCGGCAGCGACTCGCACATCAGCGCCATTTCCGACGCCGAGCCGAGCGAATAGAACAGCAGCATCAGCGCGGTCAGCGGCAGGATCACCGACAGCGTCGGGTGATGATTCATCAGCCAGAACGCCGGGAACAGCAACGCGACCAGCACGCCGCGACCGACGAAGATCGGCAGGCGCCGGCTGCCGAGCCTGTCCGACAGCCAGCCGAACAGCGGACACGTGACCAGCATCACGCAGCCCGATGCGACGCCGACGAACATCGACAGCTTCATCGGCAGGCCGAGCGTGTGGATCGCGTAGGTCGGCATGTAGAACGTCAGGATGTAGGTCGACACCGTGCCGCCCATCACCGTGAGCATCAGCAGCAGCACCGTGCGCGTGTGCTTCGAGAACAGCTCGTGCAGCACGCCGCGTTCGATGCCGTGATGGCGGTCGCCGGGCGCGTCGTCCGCGAGCCGCCGGCGCAAGAACATCCCGACCGGCGCGATCAGCACGCCGACGAGAAACGGTAACCGCCAGCCCCAGCCTTCCAGCGCGTCCTTCGTCATCGTGTTCGACAACAGCGCCGCGAAGCCCGAGCCCATCAGCGCGGCACCGCCCTGCGTCGCGAGCTGCCAGCTCGCGCGGAACGCACGGCGCGACGTGCCGCCCTGTTCGAGCAGCGTCGACGTCGCCGCGCCGAATTCGCCGCCCTGCGAGAAGCCCTGCATCAGCCGCGCGAACACGACCAGCAGCGGCGCGGCCACGCCGACCTGCGCATACGTCGGCGCGATCGCGATCAGGCCCGTGCCGAGCGCCATCAGCATGATCGTCAGGTTCAGCGCGGCCTTGCGCCCCTTGCGGTCCGCATAGACGCCGAGCACGACGCTGCCGAGCGGCCGCGTGAAGAAGCCGGCGGCGAACGTCGCGACCGACAGCAGCAGCGACGTGGTCGGGTCGCTCGACGGGAAGAACAGCCCGCCGATCAGCACCGCGAAGAAGCCGTACACGGTGAAATCGAAGAACTCCAGCCAGTTGCCGATCACGGCCGCGGCGATCGCACCGCGCCGCGTGACGGCCGGCGTGCCGGGCGCGCCGGCTTCGGCCACGCCCGTCGACGCAGGGTGCAGCGCGAGATGGTCTTTCTGCATCGCTATCCTCTCCTGTCAATGCGCCGGAAGCGCCGGCCGCGCGCCGTCGCCGCGATCACTGCCCGAGGTAACGCTCGACGAGGCGCGTCCAGAACGCCGCGCCGATCGGCAGGTTGCGATCGTTGAAGTCATATTTCGGGTTGTGCACCATGCAGCCGTCCTCGCCTTCGCCGTTGCCGAGCCGCACGAACGAGCCCGGCCGCTGCTGCAGCATGAACGCGAAATCCTCGCTGCCCATCAGCAGGTCGGCTTGCTCGACCACGTGCGCGTCGCCGACGAGTTCGCGCGCCACCTGTGCGGCGAAATCCGTTTCGGCATCCGAATTGACGACGACCGGATAGCCTTCGATGTATTCGACGTTCGCGGTTGCGCCATAGCTCGCGGCCTGCGTTTCGGCCAGCTCGGTGATGCGGCGCTTGAGCAGCGCGCGCACTTCCGGGCTGAACGAGCGCACGCTGAGTTCGAGGCGCGCGCCGTTAGGAATCACGTTGTTCGCGGTGCCCGCGTGCATCGAGCCGACCGTGACGACCGCCGGCTGCGACGGATCGACGTTGCGCGCGACGATCGTCTGCAGCGCCATCACGATGCTCGCCGCGACGACCACCGGATCGACCGTCAGGTGCGGCCGTGCCGCGTGGCCGCCGACGCCTTCGATCGAGATGATCGCCTTGTCACCGGCCGACATGAACGGGCCGCGCCGCGTGAGGAACACACCCGGTGCCGCGCCCGGATGGTTGTGCATGCCGAACACGGCATCGCACGGGAAGCGTTCGAACAGGCCATCGTCGATCATCTTCTTCGCGCCGCTGTCGACGCCGTGCTCTTCCGCCGGCTGGAAATACAGGTGCACGGTGCCGGAGAAGTTGCGGGTCTTCGCGAGGTGCTGCGCAGCGCCGAGCAGCATCGTCGTGTGGCCGTCGTGGCCGCAGGCGTGCATCTTGCCGTGCGTGCCGCTCGCGTAGGGCAGCCCCGTCGCCTCGATGATCGGCAGCGCATCCATGTCGGCGCGGATGCCGATGCTGCGCGTGCCGTCGCCCACGCGCAGCGTACCGACCACGCCCGTCTTGCCGACCCCGCGCGTCACCTGCCAGCCCCACTGTTCGAGCTTCTCGGCGACGAGCGCGGCCGTGTCGTGCTCCTCGTATGCGAGTTCAGGGTGGTGATGGATGTGGTGACGGATCTCGCGCAACCCGCCGGCGGCGGGCATCAGATCCTCGACTTCGGTGAATCGGGTATCGGTGGACATCAAGGGGCTCCTGCTGTTTGTCTGCGCACGCAACGGATGCGTGCGGGAAAGCGAGCCACTATATCCAGCCGATATCGGTTCAATAAGATACGAAATTTTTCACCGTGATAAGGTTTTTTAATCAGGGTTAGTGCGGACGATCCTCGACCCGTCGTAGCTTTCGACTAGATGCGGATACGGACAGGCGATCGTACCGTAGGGGTAAAAGATCAACGCAGAGTCTTTGTCCGCCATAGGTGCCCACCTCCCCAATCGGTGGACACCCATGCTCGTTGGTCAGAGCGCCGTGACGTAGACGTCGAGAATGGCCCCCTTACGGTCGATCAACCTCAATTGCTATAGATCAGACCGCGAGCGGCGCCATTGACGTAAATCCGGCCGTACGTGTTCCAGTCGCCGGCCATCACGCCGGAGCCGCCGAATTGGTGCGCGTCATCGTTGAAGCGCGCCCACGTTGCACCACCGTCGTCGGAATGGTAAATGCCCCAGACACCGTTCAATGTGCCTTCCACATAGACCGCGGCCGAGTACGGCGAACCGGTCGGCGCCCTGCCCAACGCGATCACGGTGGCGCCCGGCGTGTCGTTGGTCGACGCAAAGACGCCGAGCTTCGTCCATGTCGCCCCCGAGTCCACCGAGTGGTACACGGCCGTGCCGTCGGCCAGCCAGAGATCACCCTCCGCGTTCGGATTGACCACCATCGACGTATCCCCCCACGCATTCCAGGCCAGGTTCGCATTCACCGAGCCCTGGCTCAGCGCGAACGTGCGGCCGCCGTCGTTCGAGACGTAGATCTTGCCGCGCTGCCAGCTCCACGGTGCGCCGCCGGAGTCGTAGGCGTAGACCTTCTTCGGGTTCTTGCGGTCCGCGGCCAGGCGATAGGCACGCGGGAAGCCGTTCCAGGTGGCACCGAACGCCGGCAGGTTGGTCGCCGTCCAGCTGGCGCCATTGTTTGTCGTGTACGACGGCACCGAGTCCGGCGGTGCCCAGGTCACGTTGTTACGGGACGGGACGACCAGGTTGCCCACGTTGCTCTGGCTTGCCGCGGCGCCGTTGGGCAACGACGCGAACGTCGACCAGCTATTGCCGCTGTCGCCGGACCAGAAGCCCTTGGTCGCATGGCCGTTGGCGTTGTCGACGCCCGCGGCGGCGATGTACGTCGGATCGGACCACGACATATCGGCCGAATTGCCGCTGCTCCACGAGTTCAACGGGCCTTTCGTCGGCCTCGTCGTGAGATCCGTATTGACCCACGTGCCGATGTCGCCGGCGCTGTTGATGAACTTGTACGACGCACCGGGCGGCGCCGTGACGAGCGCCAGCGTCACGGTTTCCTCGAGGTTGTCGACCTTGGGGCTCCAGGTTGGCGTGGGCGACGAGGCGTCCATGGTTTCGCAGATGCCGCCGCCGTGGACGTGCATGACGTGATCGCGATTGGCGGGGTCGATGGTGACGCCCTCGACCCAGCCGGCGCAGCCACCCGAGGCAGTGCCGGTATGCGGCATGCCGGCCTCGATTTCGCGCCACGTACTGCCGCCGTCGTCGGATAGCTGGATGGTCTTGCTGGTGTCGCTCCAGCCGGTCATGCCCAATGCGATGCGGGCGGACGCGCCCAGACCGGAGACGGACAGGCCGCCAAAGCCGTTGCTGTTGGAGCTGTTGAGCAGCGTCCAGTTGCTGTTGTTACTGCCGCCGAACTTGTAGAGATAGCTCGGTCCGCCGATGCCCTGGCCGACACCCGCGTTGAACACCACATAGAAGTTGCCGTCGGACGTGCGCACGACGTGCGGGATGTAGTAGCCGGACACCGTCGGCGGGACGGGCACCGGCGTCCACGAGAAGCCGCCGTTGGTGGACTTGTACAGGGTCGACGTCAGGCCCGCCGCGTTGGCGTAGTCCGGTGCGACGGTGGCCCACATGATCCAGGTCGGCTGGCCACTCCCCTTGCCCGACGTATCGAAGATCACCTGTTCGACACCGATCGGGGAACTGCCGCCGCTGATCGTGGTGGAGGACAGACCCGTGACCTGCGTCCAGGTCCGGCCCGAATCGGCACTCTTCCACAGGCCGGCCGTGCGCGATCCGTAGAACAGTGTCGAGGGATTGTTCGGGTCGACCTGCAGGCGCTCGCCCGTGGCGCGGCCGTTGTCGTTGCCGCCCACCGGGAACGGCAGGTCGTAGTGCGTCCAGGTGTTGCCGCGGTTGCTCGAGATGTAGATGCGGCCGTTGTGACCCTGCGTCACGGTAATGCCGGTCATCATGTAGACGAGCTGATCGTTGTTCGGGTCGAGCGCGACGCTTTCGACGCCGTGGAAATCGCCCTCGCCTGCGCCGAAACCGATGCCGTCGGTGATAGGCGTCCACGTCGAGTTGGTCGCGTTCCAGCGGTACGCGCCGCCAACGTCGGTGCGTGCGTACAGCAGGCTCGCGTTGGCTGGATGGTAGATCAGGCCGGTGACATAGCCGCCCCCGCCCCACTTGACGCTGGTCCAGCTGGCCGCCGGCAGGTTGCTGCCGCTGCCATTTCCGCCGGTCTGACTACGATTGGCGGCTGCATTGGCACCCGAATTGGTCACGCCTGTCGTGCTATCGGATCCGTCACCACAGCCCCATAACGTACACGCCATCGCCGCAGCGGCAATCCATCGTTGAGAAAACATAGTCATCCGAAAAGTCCTTAAAGGAAGAAGTTCATCGCAGGGCCCGCCACCGGGCCCCGCGCAATCAATTCGCCATGAGCGAGGCAATCTGCGCCGCATTGAGCGCACCGCGATAAATGCGGAAATCGTCGATCAGACCGTGGAACGTGGCGTCGGCACTGTATTGCGATTTGCCCAGCCAGTTCTGCGTGGTACTGCCCAAGCGGAACGGCGCCTGGAACATCGCCGTGTTGGTACTGACGGGCGTGCCGTCCACGTAGATCGTGCCTGTCGATCCCGATAGCGTGACGGCCACATGCACCCATCGCTTGCTCGGCAGCTCGGTGGGGGCGTCGATGATCTGTTCCGGAGGGCCGTCACCGGGGCCGTTGGCCGTCATGGCGAAGCGCATGCCGGCCCAGCCGTTGCGCAACTGCCCGCGCGGCGTGAACATCATGTAGCGGTGGAAGCCCGTGCCGAAGTCGAACAGGCGTGCCCACGTTTGCGCGCCGTTCCAGAATACCCAGCTGGCGATGGTGAAGTCCGACACATCGGCCAGCAGATCGTCGGGCAACGCGACATACGCGCCCGAGCCGTTGAGCGAGACCGCGTTGCCGCTGTGCCCCGCTGCCCACGTTGCGCCGTTGAGCGTGCCATCGCGCCTGTTGCCCGAGCTATCGGCGGCCGTGATGCCGCTGCCTTCATCAAACGTGAGGTGCGCGAGCAGCTGCTGCGCCGTGATCACTTTCACTTCGTTGGAGAGCGCCGATTCGCCCGCAATCGTTTGCGCTGTCGCGACATAAAAATACGTGCCGGCAGCGGCTGGCCTATCGGTAAAGGTCAGCAGATCGGTGATACCGCTCTGGATGGTGCTGTACGGTCCGCCGGCAATGGTGGCGCGCTTGACGTTGTAGCTGACGGCGTTGCTGCTGCCCCACCACGACAGCACCACCTTGCCCGCGCTCGCGTAGCCGGTCAGGCCGGTCGGCGTTGCGGCGGGGGTGCCGGGGTCGAGCGTGCAGGTGAGCGTGCCGTAGCCAAGCTGATCGAAGCCGCCACTGTTGGGGCCGTAGTTGCCGCCGCCGCCTTCCGGTGCCACAAGTTCGGCAGCGCGCTTGGTGTAAGGCGCCGCCAGACCTTTGCGGTTGATGTAATGGTTGGCCACCAATGCCCAGCAGGGCCGCCCCAGGGCGTCGCCTTGCCCGCCGGCGGCGAACTGCGTCTGCGTGACGCCGGCGCTGTTCTGGTACGTGACGAAAGGCACCGTGTAGAACGCGCCGTCCGCCTGCTTCAGGTTCGCCTTGGCCACGTATTCCGCGCCCGCCAGGAAACGATTGTTGTCATAGCCGTACAGGTCGATGCCCTGATTCCACGCCATCTCGCAAATGGCGCCCGTCAATGCAATGCCGAGCGTGCTGTGGCCCTGGTCCCGGCCGGCTTCCTGCCATTGCCCGAGGTTGCCGGGGTGCAGGTAGTACACGGCTTGCCGGATACAGCCGTTACTGCCACCGGTCTTGAAATGGGTGACGGCCTCGTTGACGAGCTCGGCATCGTCGCACAACACGCCAATGGCCAGGATGCACGCGATGTTGGCCAGGCCCCAGTTGGCCCAGTAGTGCGTGTCCATCGCGGTGTCGATACGGGTCAGGAAAGCATGACTGACCGGGTAGAAGACATTGCGCATCATTGCCTGAAACGCGGCGAGTCCGGCCGGACTCCAGCCGCTGTAGCCGCGCATGATTTCGGCTGCGTTGGCGAACTCGTAGCCGTAGATGCCGGCAGCGAGCGCCACGTCGCTGCCGCCAAGCGTCGTCAGCTTCGCGGCCCATTGGTCCAGATACTCCACGGCTTTGTCGGCATAGCGTGTGTCGTCCGATACCTTCCAGCGCAGCGCGTCGCCATAGGCAGCGGCGATGTCGT
The DNA here is from genome assembly GCF_011753045.1 of Burkholderia sp. Ap-955. Lineage (NCBI taxonomy): Bacteria > Pseudomonadati > Pseudomonadota > Betaproteobacteria > Burkholderiales > Burkholderiaceae > Burkholderia > Burkholderia sp. Ap-955. The sequence continues at coordinate 32,265 of NZ_VWWH01000011.1, read as the reverse complement.
TGTAGAGCGCGCCGTAGTTCTGACCATGCGTGGGATCATTGCCGCGATAGATGCCGACCTGCGGGTTCGGCTTGTTCGTCAGTCGCGTGTGACCGTTGGCGACGAGCACGTTCCAGCTGTCGATCCACGGGGAAGCGTGGGCCCCGACTTTAGCGCGCATGCGTTCGAAATCCGCCTCGGTATGCAGCAAACCGGGATGCGTGAAGGCGCGGGTTTGGGCAATGCCTGCCGACGTCGCCCCTGCGTCGATACCGTCCGAAGCTGGAGCAACTCCGGACGCGTGGCCGGTGCCATTTACCGATGTACGCTCACCGCCTGTCATCGCGTTGCTTCCGTCACCGCCGCATCCGGCCAGAAGCGTTGCGCCAAGCCCCATCACGAAGTGGCGTCGTGCAATATTTTCGATGTCGCCGAGTGGGACGATTTCCTCGGGTAGCATCGTCGGTGCTCCGTTGTCTCGCATGTCTGGATCCCCAGTTTTTTAGCTATAGTCGAAGCGGCAAAAAATGTACGAACTGTTCCGTATTCATCAGGAACGCGTAGCATTCTATCCAGTTCGATAGGGATGTAATCAAGCGAAAAAAAACATATTCACCAATGACACGCACTTGTCACATCGGCGATGCAGGGATTGAGGAATGCGCGAAGCGGCTGGGCACAGCCGTAAGAACAAAACAAAGTTGAGGCTGGGCATGATCTGTTGTCCGTATCGCGCTCACTGCGGAGCACGCCACCTCGACTCCGACGGCCAAGCAACTGCCCAAAGAGTACGGTGCGGGCGGCTAGAAGAAATTGGAACGGGCCAATCGTGACGAAACACTCACCCGTTGATTTTTGAGACGAACGGTCTATTATTCGCACATGGACGTTCGAACTGATCCGCCTCGCCGCCGCGGCAGGCCACCGAAACAGCACGAGGACCTCGTCGCCACGCGGGACATGCTGTTGCGCACCGGGCTGGAAGTGCTCACCGAAAAGGGCTTCTCGGCCACCGGGCTCGACGAGATCCTCGGTCGCGCCGGCGTGCCGAAGGGCTCCTTCTATCACTACTTCGACAGCAAGGAAGCGTTCGGCCTCGAACTGATCGACCGCTACGCCGAGTTCTTCGCGCGCAAGCTGGACCGGCATTTCAGCGATCCGGCACGCTCGCCGCTGCAGCGTGTACGCGCGTTCATCGACGACGCCCGCGACGGCATGGCCCGCTACGCGTACAGCCGCGGCTGCCTGATCGGTAACCTCGGACAGGAAATGGGCACGCTGCCGGAAAGCTTCCGCGAACGCCTGCGCGCCACGTTCGAGGACTGGCAACGCCGCCTCGCCGAATGCCTGGCCGCCGCGCAGCAAGCCGGCGAACTGGCGGGTTCGGCCGATCCCGCCGCGCTGGCCGCATTCTTCTGGATCGGCTGGGAAGGCGCCGTGCTGCGCGCGAAGCTGGAGCGCAGCGACACGCCGCTGACTCTGTTCGCGCAGTTTTTCTTCAATGGACTACCGCGCCGCTGAATTTTTTTGCCATTAACTAGACGATCAGTCTAGAAAGGAGGACACATGTTTCAAGGCATCGTGATCGACAGGCATGAAACCGGGCAGCAGGCCGGGCTCCAGACGCTGGACGACGCGCAGTTGCCCGCGGGTAACGTGACGGTGCGCGTGGGCTATTCGACGCTGAACTACAAGGACGGGCTGGCGATCACCGGCAAGAGCCCGGTGGTCCGCAAGTTCCCGATGGTGCCCGGCATCGATTTCGTCGGCGAGGTCGAAGCGAGCACGCACCCGGACTATCGCCCCGGCGATCAGGTCGTGCTCAACGGCTGGGGCGTCGGCGAAACGCATTGGGGCGGCCTCGCGCAGAAAGCCCGTGTCGACGGCGACTGGCTGGTGCCGCTGCCGTCCGCCTTTTCGCCGCAACAGGCGATGGCCATCGGCACGGCGGGCTACACCGCGATGCTGTGCGTGATGGCGCTGGAGCGGCACGGCGTGCGTCCGGACGACGGCGAGATCGTGGTGACCGGCGCGGCAGGCGGAGTGGGCAGCGTCGCCACCGCTATCCTCGCCAAGCTGGGATACCGCGTCGTCGCGGTAACGGGCCGCCCCGCCGATGCCGACTACCTGCGGCAGCTCGGCGCGGCGGAGATCCTGGAACGGTCGCAATTCAGCGAGCCCGGCAAGCCGCTGGGCAAGGAACGCTGGGCCGGCGCGGTCGACGTGGCGGGCAGCCACGTGCTCGCCAACGTGTGCGCGACCACGCGGTACCGCGGCGTCGTGACGGCCTGCGGCCTGGCCGCCGGCTTCGATTTCCCCGCGACCGTCATGCCGTTCATCCTGCGCGGCGTTACGCTCGTCGGGATCGACAGCGTCATGTGCCCGCGCGCCGACCGGCTGGAAGCGTGGCGCCGGCTCGCGTCCGACCTCGACGTCGAGAAGCTGGGCGCGATCAGCCACCAGGTCGGCCTGGGCGACGTCATCCCGCTTGCAGGAGAATTGATCAACGGCAAGGTGCGCGGCCGCATCGTCGTCGACGTCAACGCGTGACGCCGCTGACGACCACCCGCGCTTCTTTGATCGGACGACGCCTCGCGCATCGAGTGCGCCCGCGCCACGTTATCCAGGAGACCTCATGACCGCCGCAAACACCGCACCCATCAGCCGCTTTCCCGTGCCCGCGCTCGAAGACCTGCCCGAGGACATTCGCGAACGCATCGCGGCCGTCCAGGAAAAGTCGGGCTTCATCCCGAACGTCTTCCTGACGCTGGCGCATCGCCCCGACGAGTTTCGCGCGTTCATGGCCTACCACGACGCACTGATGGACAAGCCGGGCAACCTGAGCAAGGCCGAGCGCGAGATGATCGTCGTGGCCACCAGCAGCGTGAACCAGTGCCAGTACTGCGTGATCGCGCACGGGGCGATCCTGCGCATTCGCGCGAAGGATCCGCTGATCGCCGACCAGGTCGCCGCCAACTACCGCAAGGCCGACATCACCGCCCGGCAGAAGGCGATGCTCGACTTCGCGATGAAGGTGTCGCAGGCCGCGCATCAGGTGGGCGAAGCGGACTTCGACGCGCTCAAGTCGCACGGCTTCGTCGAAGAAGACGTGTGGGACATCATGGCGATCTCGGCTTTCTTCGGCATGTCCAACCGCATCGCGAACGTGACGAACATGCGACCGAATGCGGAGTTTTACGCGCTGGGGCGTTGAGCGCACACGCCGTTCGGCCGTGCGGACGGGACGCGGCGATATCGTCGCTCGCCTATCGACGCCGGTAAACGACGCCCTCGCCCGGCTCCGGCGCCGCATTGGCCGCCTCGTCGAAACGCTCGCGCGCTTGCGCGATCGGCTGCTTGTTTTTCTCCGCCCACCTGACGAGCGCCATCACGGGCTCCAGCAGCGTTGCGCCGAGCGGCGTGAGCGCATAGTCGACGCGCGGCGGAATCGTCGGGAACACCGTCCGCGTGACCAGCCCGTCGCGCTCCAGTCCGCGCAATGACAGCGTCAGCATGCGCTGCGAAATCCCTTCGATCTCGCGTTTCAGCTCGTTGAAGCGCCGCGAACCATCGTTCAGCGTCGCGATGATATAGAGGCTCCATTTGTCGCCGATCCGGTCGAGGATCTGGCGGGTCATCTGGCAGTCGTTGTCGCTGGGTCGGGGCATGGTGGCAGGAACATCGATGTGACTGGGGCACAACCCTGTGCGTTCTTGTGGGGCCCGGGCGCGAACCCTAGCATTCCACATGCTTTTCGGTAACTCAGTCATCAAAAGTTACCGGGTTCTCATCTTATCCCTAAAGGAACGCTCATGAGCCGCATCCTGCTGATCACCTCCAGCCCCCGCAGCACCGACAGCCTGTCCACGCGCTTCGCGCACGACCTCGCGCAGCAACTCGCGGCGCGCGACGCAAACAGCGCCGTCACCTTGCGCGATCTCTCCACCGATCCGCTGCCGCATATCGACGACGCATACATCGTCGGCCGCACGCTGCCGCCGGACGCGCGCAACGCGGAGCAAGCGCAGGCCGTCGAGCTGGCGCAAGCACTGATCGACGAACTGCGCGCCGCCGACGTCGTCGTGATCGGCTCCGCGATGACCAACTTCGGCCCGTCCACGCAGTTGCGCGCGTGGTTCGACCGCGTGATCTGGCCGCAGGTCACGTTCCGCTACGGCGAAAGCGGCGTCGCCGGCACACTGGAAGGCAAGCAGGTCTATCTGGTCACCGCCAGCGGCGGCGTCTTTTCGGAAGGCCCGTATGCACCCTTCGACTACCAGTCCGGCTATCTGAAGCATCTGCTCGGGTTCATCGGGATGACCGACATCCGCGAAGTGCGCGTGGAAGGCACCGTGATGGGCGCCGATGCTGTGCAAGCGGCCATCGCAAAGGCCGGGCAGGAAGTGCAGGCGCTGGTGGAACAGGCCGGTTGAGACAACGGCAGCGCCCGTCGATCGCACGGGCGTTACCGACCGATGCCCGCGTGCACGCGCCGGCATCGGTCATCCGCTCACTTCGCCCGTGCGGCCGGGCGAATGTCAGCGCTCACTCCAGCCCCTTCAGCGCCTCCAGCCCGTCCGGCAGCTTCGCATCCGGAAATTGCGTCGACAGCGTCGTGTCGCGCCACCGCGCGGCCTCTTCCGCGCGCTGCTTCTCCGCCTGCTCGCACACGAACAGCGCATCGCCGCCGAGCAGCAGGCGCATCGGCACGTCCTCGCGGCGCGACAGCTCGACGATCAGCGCCGCGATTCGTGCAGGATCGCCGCCTTCGTGGCCGCCATACGCGCCGAGCAATTCGAGAATCTTCCCGACCGACGGCTGATAGTCGGGCAGCAGATCATCGACGCCACGCTTCGCCTGCGCGGCCCAGTCGGTGCGCATCCCGCCCGGCTCGAGCGTGCACACGCGCACGCCGAACGGCGCGACCTCTTTCGACAGGACGTCGCTGAACCCGCCGACCGCCCACTTCGCAGCCTGATACGCGGACAACCCCGGCGTCGACGTGCGCCCGCCGACCGACGACACCTGGAAGATGTGCCCCGCACGCTGCGCGCGCATCGTCGGCAGCACCGCACGCGTCAGGTTGATCACGCCGAACAGGTTCGTTTCGATCTGGTCGCGGAAATCGTCGGCGGCCATCTGCTCGAACGGCGCCGTATGACCGTAGCCGGCATTGTTCACGAGCACGTCGATGCGGCCGAACGCTTCGCGGGCGGCCGTTACCGCGCCCTCGGCGGCCGCTTCATCGGTCACGTCGAGCGCGACCGGCAGCAACCGATCGCCGTACCGCTCCACCAGATCCGCCAGCCGCGCGGGATCGCGCGCGGCGGCCACCAGCCGGTCGCCCGCCGCCAGCACGGCTTCCGAAATCGCTCGCCCCAGGCCGCGCGCGGCCCCTGTTACCAGCCAGACTTTCGACATTTTCCACTCCTTGATCGTAGTGAAACCACAAAATGAATGATTACTCACTCATTAATAACGGCGATGTGTCGGTCATTCGCGACCTTCATCGCCCTGCCTGAAACCTGCCGCCCGTCGTCGTCGCGGCACGTGAGCGTGAAACCGCACACGCCAGCACGACCGCAACCCCTGCCTCACACCGCGTGCAACACGGCCCACAGCGCGCGAAACCCGGCCTCCCGGTACGCATCGGCCCGCGCCGAATCACGCGCGATCGACTCCATCGCCGTTTCGGCGATCGACGCGAACAGCGCCGCGCAGAACGTGTGCGCTTCGTCGGGATTCAGCGCGCCCGACGCGGCGACCTGCTCGCGCAACAGCGCATTGATCCCGCCGAAGCCTTCGGCGCCAGCCGCACGATGCGCGTCGTCGATGCGCCCGCTCACGCCCAGTTGCTGCAGCGCGCGCCGCCCGTCCGGGTTCGAGACGCCCCACGACACATAACCGTTCCACGCGTGCCGCAGCGCCTCCTCGACCGGCGCGCGCTCCGGGTAACCGGTCATCATCGCGTCGCGCATGTCCGCCTTCAGGCTCACGTACAGCGCGTTCAGCAACGCGTCCTTGGTTTCGAAGTACGTGAACACCGTGCCTTCCGCCACGCCGGCGAGCCGCGCGATGCGCGCGGTCGTCGCGGTCGCACCGTCCTCGGCGAGCGCCCGTGCGGCGGCGGCCAGAATGGCTTCGTGCTTGTCGGGACTGCGCGGTCGGGCCACGTTCGATTCCTTTAATGAGTGAGCACTCAATCATAATGGGGCGATCATACGGAATGCAAGTGCTGTTACATCCGGGGGAACCCATACGCAATCCATCAAAACCGTGCACTATTAGCGTTTTCACGTACTGGTGCGTTCACGTATCGGCGCCCGGTGCCTCGACGTTCGTTTCACGTTCCCCGTTTCAAACCGCGAACCTCCCATGACGAATCAGCCTACCCAGACCGGGGCCGACCGGCCCGTCGACATGATCATCTTCGGCGGCGGCGGCGACCTGGCCGCCCGCAAGCTGTTGCCCGCGCTGTACATGGCGCACCTGCACTGCAACCTTCCGCCCGACACGCGCATCATCGCGGTCGGCCGCCGCGACTGGGGCATCGACGGCTATCGCAAGTTCATGGACGAGCAGTCGCGCCCGTTCATCGACGAAAAGGCGTTCGATCCCGCGGCCTGGAGCCGCTTCCTCGACCTGTTCAAGTACGTGCTGATCGACGTGAACGCGCCGGACGACTACCTGCGGCTCGCGGAAGCGGCACGCGGCGACGCGATCCGCGTGTTCTACCTGTCGACGTCGCCGGAGCTGTTCACCACCATCTGCAACAACCTGTCGGCCGCGCATCTCGTCGACAAACACTCGCGCGTCGTCCTCGAAAAGCCGCTCGGCCACGATCTCGCGTCCGCGAAGGCGATCAACGATGCGGTCGGCAAGCACTTCGAGGAATCGCAGATCTATCGGATCGACCACTATCTCGGCAAGGAAACCGTGCAGAACCTGATGGTGCTGCGCTTCGGCAACCCGATCTTCGGGCCGCTGTGGCAGGCGCCGAGCATCCGCAGCGTGCAGATCACGGTGGCGGAGACGGTGGGCGTCGGCAGTCGCGCGGGCTTCTACGACCATACCGGCGCGCTGCGCGACATGGTGCAGAACCACCTGTTGCAGCTGCTGTGCATCGTCGCGATGGAGCCGCCGGTGTCGCTCGACCCGGACGCGGTGCGCGACGAGAAGCTGAAGGTGCTGCGCTCGCTGCGGCCGATGGCGGTGGCCGACGTCGCGCGCGACACGGTGCGCGGCCAGTACACGGCCGGCGCGGTCGACGGCCAGCCGGTGAAAGGCTATCTCGAGGAAGACAACGTGCCGGCGGACAGCCGCGCGGAAACCTTCGTCGCGCTGCGCGCGCACATCAACAACTGGCGCTGGGCCAACGTGCCGTTCTTCCTGCGCACCGGCAAGCGGCTGCAGCGCCGCCAGTCGGAAATCGTGATCGAGTTCGCGGACATGCCGTTCTCGATCATCCCGACCGGCCCGCGCCACTACAGCAACCGTCTCGTGATCCAGCTCCAGCCGGAAGAGTCGATCCAGCTGCAGATGCTCGCGAAGGAACCGGGCAGCGGGATGAACATGGTGCCCGTGAGCCTGAACCTCGACCTGCAGCAGGCGATTCCGGAGCGGCGCGCGGAAGCGTACGAGCGTTTGCTGATCGACGTGATCCGCGGCCGCCTCACGCACTTCATGCGCCGCGACGAGCTCGAAGCCGCGTGGTCGTGGGTCGAACCGATCCTCGACGGCTGGAAGCAGCTCGGCGACCGGCCGCGCCTATACACGGCCGGCACGTTCGGGCCCGCGGCTTCGTCGGCGCTGCTCGCGCGCGACGGGATGTCGTGGGCCGAAGAGGCGTAACCGCAGCACGACGGCGTGCCGCCGCGCGGCACGCCGGACTCCGCAGGGCAGCGCCGCCTGCCCTGCATCGCTACTGCGGCACCATCCACACGGCCTTGCGCCGCGCCTGCGCATCGCTGCCGCTGCCCAGCATCTCGATCAGGTAGTCGACGAACGACGCGATCCGCGACGAGATCGCGGTATTGCGGTAGTACACCGCGTGAATCGGCTGCTGGACATCGAGCGTCTGGCGCGCGAGCACCTGCATCAGCCGCCCCGCCTCGCGATCCCGGGCGGTCACGAAATCGGACAGGCAGACGATGCCCGTGCCCTCCAGCGCCAGCTGCCGCAGCGTTTCGCCGCTCGACGAATACACGTCTGGCTCGATGCGGCACGGTTCGCCGTCCGCGCCGAGGATCGGCCACACGTTCAGCGATTCGGGCTGCGTGAAGCCGAGCAGCGTGTGCTTGTCGAGATCCTCGACCTTGCGCGGCTGACCATGCGCTTCGAGATACGCGGGGCTCGCAAGCATGCGCACCCGGCTGTTGCCGATCCGCCGGCTGTGCAGCGTCGAATCCTTCAGCCGACCGATCCGGATCGCGACGTCGGTGCGCCGCTCCAGCAGGTCGGTGATGCCCTCGTTGCTGTTCAGTTCCAGCTCGACCTTCGGGAAGCGTTCGCGGTAGCCGCGCACGAGCGGCACGATCACGTGCAGCATGAACGGCGTCGCCGCATCCACGCGCAGCCGCCCCGACGGCATTTCGCGCCGCGCGAGCATCTGCTCTTCCGCACTCTCGACCGATTCGATGATCGCGCGCGCGTCCTGCAGGAACGCGCGCCCTTCCTCGGTCAGTTCGAGCCGGCGCGTGGTCCGGCGCAGCAGCGTGGTCTTCAGCTTCTCCTCGAGCCGCCCGAGCGTGCGGCTCGTCGCCGACACCGTGAGGTCGAGCTGCTGCGCGGCCGCCGTGATCGAACCGGAGTCGACCACGGCGGCAAAGGCCTGGAGTTCGTCGAGCGTAATCTTCATCGTTGCATTCTTGATTTCAAATCAAAACAATTTGGTTTATAAGCCTGTTTTTCGGCAAAAGTAAAGGCGGCACACTGCGCTCCATCCTCACCGGACCCTGGAGCACCCCTCATGCCACTCGCCCTGCTTGCGCTGACCATCAGCGCATTTGCCATCGGTACCACCGAATTCGTGATCGTCGGGCTGATCCCGACGATCGGCGCCGACCTCGGCGTCAGCCTGCCGTCCGCCGGCCTGCTCGTCAGCCTTTACGCACTGAGCGTCGCGATCGGCGCGCCGCTCCTCACCGCACTCACCGGCCGCGTGCCACGCAAGACCCTGCTCGCCGCGCTGATGGCGCTGTTCACCGTCGGCAACCTCGTGGCCTGGCAGGCGCCCGGCTACGAATCGCTGATCGTTGCGCGCATCCTCACCGGCCTCGCGCACGGCGTGTTCTTCTCGGTCGGCTCGATCATCGCGACCACGCTCGTGCCGAAGGAGAAGGCCGCCAGCGCGATCGCGACGATGTTCAGCGGGATGACCGTCGCGTTCGTCGCCGGCATTCCGCTCGGCACCTTCATCGGCCAGCATTTCGGCTGGCGCGCGACGTTTCTGGTCGTCGCGCTGTTCGGCCTCGTCGCGTTCGTCGGCGCGGTGGCCTTCGTGCCGCGCGGGTTGCCCCAAACGGTGCCCGCGCCGCTCGCCCGCCAGTTCCGCGTGCTCGCGCAGCCGCGCCTGCTGCTGGTCTATGCGATGACGGCCGTCGGCTACGGCGGCTCGCTGATCGCGTTCACGTACATGGCCCCGCTGCTCGAGCAGATCGCCGGCTTCACGCCGTCGCAGGTCAGCCTCGTGCTCGTCGGCTACGGCGTGTCGGTCGCGTTCGGCAACGTGTGGGGCGGCAAGCTCGCGGACGCCGTCGGCCCCGTGAAGGCGCTCAAGCGGATCTTCCTGCTGCTCGCGATCGTGCTGCTCGCGCTCACCTTCACGATCCACGTCAAATGGCTCGCTGTCCTGACGATGCTCGCATGGGGCGCGGTGGCGTTCGGCAACGTGCCGGGCCTGCAGGTGTACGTCGTCAAGCAGGCGCGCCACTTCGCGCCCGATGCGACCGACGTCGCATCCGGCTTCAACATCGCCGCGTTCAACCTCGGCGTCGCGGGCGGCTCGGCACTCGGCGGCGTGATCGTCGCACACGTCGGCCTCGGCCATACGCCGTGGATCGCGGCCGTCGTCACGCTCGGCGCATTCGCGCTCACCGCCCTGAGCGGTCGCCTCGACCGCAGCGCGGGCCTGCCGGAACGCACGGCGGAACCCGTCCAGCTCGCGCACTGAACGTCACTGTATTGCAGGAGTTTGCACACATGAATGCATCGACCCCACGCCCGCCGTTCGCCGGCAAGACGTTCGAAGTGCGCTACGACGGCCTCACCGCGCTCAACGCGTACGACGATGACGGCCGCCACATGCGCTACGAGATCACCGAAGGCCCGTACGCGGGCGCGAAGGGTGAAATCGAATACACGTGGCAGCACATCGCCGGCGAAACCTACGCGATCTCGTGGCAGGAAGCCGACCGCGCGACGGTCGTGCATATCGACGATTTCGCCGCCGGCACGTCGCGGTCTTTCTTCACCGCGTCGTCGCTCGATTTCTACCGGCTCGAAGGCAGCCTGCGCGCGATCTGAACGGAACCCGACCATGTCCACTTCACTCACCGCACTCGACAAACTCGCCGACGGCGGCTTCAGCATCGGCCTCGAACTGCCGCTCGACAACGACTGGTCGCCGGCCGGCAACGCGAAGCGCCAGCACGACCGTCGCTACCCCGGCGTACCCGACCTCGCGCTCCACGCGACGCTCGCGCAACGGGCCGATACGCTCGGCTTCCGCGCGCTCTGGGTGCGCGACGTGCCGGTGTACGACCCCGCGTTCGGCGACGCCGCGCAAGTGTTCGAAACCTTCTCGTATCTCGGCTACCTCGCCGGCATCACGAACGACATCCTGCTCGGCACGGCGGCCGTCGTGCTGCCGCTGCGCGAGCCGCTGCTCACGCTGAAATCGGCCGCGACGATCCAGGAACTGAGCGGCGGCCGCCTGATGCTCGGCGTCGCCAGCGGCGACCGGCCGGTCGAATATCCGCTGTTCGGCCGCGACTTCGCGTCACGCGGCGCGAATTTCCGCGACCAGATCGCACTGCTGCGCGACGGCGCGCACGGGCACCTGCCGCCCGGCCTCGACGTGCTGCCTGCCGTCCGTACGCTGCTGCCGCTACTCGTCGCGGGTCTCGCGCAGCAAACGCCCGCGTGGATCGGCGAACACATGGACGGCTGCCTCGCGTATCCCGGCACGCCGGACGACCATCGGCACCGCGCCGCGAACTGGCGCGCGGTGGCCGGCGACAAGCCGTACGTGAGCTTCATCCACCTCGACCTCGCGGAAGATCCGCACGAGCCGCTGCAGCGGCACCGCTTCGGCGCACGCACGGGGCGTCTCGCGCTCATCGGGGAACTCGCGGCCATGCGCGAAGCGGGCGTGCAGCACATCGGCCTGCATTTCCGCCGCAACCGGCGTCCGCTCGACGAGACGATGGCCGAGATCGCGGCAGAGGTGCTGCCGGTGTTCCATTCGAAAACGAATCCGCAGACGCGCGGCGCATAAGGCCGGACACGGCCCGCGCGCGCCCCCGGCACGACCAATATTTGATTTTAAATCAAATATTTTTGACTTCTTAAGGCGTTTATCTCATCAGTCCAACGCACCAGAATGACTTCCATATCGCAATCGTTCCACTCTCCCAGGAGCACATGATGAGCAAGATTCCCGCATTCGGCCTCGGTACGTTCCGCCTGCAAGGCCAGGTCGTCATCGACTCGGTCCGCAACGGCCTCGAAGTCGGCTACCGCGCGATCGACACCGCGCAGATCTACGGCAACGAAGCCGAAGTCGGCGAAGCAATCGCCGCGTCGGGCGTGCGCCGCGACGAGCTGTTCCTCACGACCAAGATCTGGGTCGACAACTACGCGCCGGACAAGCTCGTGCCGAGCCTCGAGGAAAGCCTGCGCAAGCTGCGCACCGACCACGTCGACCTGACGCTGATCCACTGGCCGGCCCCCGACAACGGCGTCGCGCTCAACACGTTCATGACCGCGCTCGCCGACGCGAAGGCGCAGGGCCTCACGCGCCGGATCGGCATCTCGAACTTCAACATCGCGCTGACGAAGGAAGCGATCGCGGCCGTCGGCAAGGATGCGATCGCGACGAACCAGATCGAGCTGAGCCCGTACCTGCAGAACCGCAAGCTCGTCGAATTCCTGAACGCCGAAGGCATCCACGTCACGTCGTACATGACGCTCGCATACGGCAAGGTGCTCGGCGATCCGGTGATCGGCGCGATCGCGCAGCGTCACGACGCGACGCCCGCACAGGTCGCGCTCGCGTGGGCGTCGCAGCTCGGCTACTCGGTGGTCCCGTCGTCGACGAAGCGCGAGAACCTCGCGAGCAACCTGCTCGCGCAGACGCTGCGCCTGACCGACGAAGACATGGCGCAGATCGCCACGCTCGAACGCAACGGTCGCGAGGTCGACCCGGCCGGCCTCGCGCCGAAGTGGGACTGACCGCGCCACCACCCGCCATTCACATTTGATTCGCCGCGGCCCGAAAGCCGCGGCACCCACAGGACATCAGCACCATGACCCAGGACCCGCTTTTCCAACCGCTGCGACTCGGCGCGCTGACGCTGCCGAACCGCATCGTGATGCCGCCGATGACGCGCTCGCGCGCAACCCAGCCCGGCGACGAAGCCAACGAACTGATGGCCGCGTATTACGCGCAGCGCGCGAGCGCGGGCCTGATCGTCAGCGAAGGCACCTATATTGCGCCGCTCGGCAAGGGCTACGCATGGACGCCCGGCATTCACACGCCGTCGCAGGTCGCCGGCTGGCGCAAGGTGACGGACGCCGTGCATGCCGCGCACGGCCGGATCTTCGCGCAGCTGTGGCACGTCGGCCGGCTGAGCCACACGAGCCTGCTCGGTGGCCGGCAGCCGGTGTCGTCGTCGCCGCTCCAGGCGAAAGGCGTGAACGTGTTCATCGCGGGTGAAGACGGCAGCACGCCGGGCTTCGTGCAGGCGTCCGAGCCGCGCGCGCTGACGCTCGACGAGATCCGCGAGATCGTCGATCAATACCGCGCCGCCGCGCGCCACGCGATCGAGGCCGGCTTCGACGGCGTCGAGCTGCACGGCGCGAACGGCTATCTGGTGAACCAGTTCATCGACTCGAATGCCAACACGCGCACCGACGCGTACGGCGGTTCGCTCGAAAACCGGCTGCGCTTCCTGCGCGAAGTCACGCAGGCGCTGATCGAAGGCACGGGCGACGCGTCGCGCGTCGGCATCCGCCTCGCGCCGCTGACGACGCTGAACGGCTGCGTCGACGACGATCCGGAAACGACCTATCTCGCCGCTGCAAAGCTGCTCGGCGAACTCGGCGTCGGCTACCTGCACATCGCGGAAGCCGACTGGGACGACGCACCGTTGATGCCGGTCGAATTCAAGCGGCTGCTGCGCGCCGCATTCCCGGGCGTGCTGATCTATGCCGGCGCGTACACCGCCGAGCGCGCACGCGAAGCGATCGCCGCCGGCTGGGCCGACCTCGTCGCGTTCGGCCGCCCGTTCGTCGCGAACCCCGACCTGCCCGAGCGGCTGCGCACGGGTGCCGCGCTCACACCGCACGACCGCAACACGCTGTTCGGCGGCGGCGAGCGCGGGCTGACCGACTATCCGACGCTGGCCCAGGCCGCGGCCTGAATCGGCATACCCGAGACTGCTCATGAGAATCACGCTCCCTTCCCGCCTGGGCTTCGGCACCGCGCCGCTGGGCAACATGTACCGGGACATCCCGCACGAAGAAGCGCTGGCCACGGTCGACGCGGCGTGGGAAAGCGGTATCCGCTACTTCGACGCCGCGCCGCTGTATGGCGCCGGCCTCGCCGAGCTGCGCCTCGGCGAAGCGCTCGCGGGGCGCCCGCGCGACGCGTATTCGCTCGGCACCAAGGTCGGCCGGCTCGTCCTCGACGAACACGAGGACGCATCCCAACGCGATCTCGGCGAAAAAGGCGGCCTGTTCCGCCACGGGCTGCCAAACCGGATCGTCTACGACTACACCGAAGACGGCACGCTGCGCTCGATCGACGCGAGCCTCGAGCGGCTGCGCACCGACCGGCTCGACACCGTGTGGATTCACGACCCGGCCGTCGACTTTCACGGCGACGCATGGCGCGACGTGTTCGACGTCGCGATGTCGGGCGCGGCCAGAGCGCTCACGCGGCTGCGCGACGAGAAGGTGATCCAGGGTTGGGGCCTCGGCGTGAACCGCGTCGAGCCGTGCGAACTCGCGCTCGAACGCGCGGACCCCGACGGCTTCCTGCTCGCCGGGCGCTACACGCTGCTCGATCATGCCGGCGCGCTCGAACGGCTGATGCCGGAAAGCGCCGCGCGCGGGCTCGGCATCATCGTCGGCGGCCCGTACAACTCGGGCGTGCTGGCGGGCGGCACCCATTACGAGTATCAGCCGGCCACGCAGGCCATGCTCGACCGCGTCGCGCGCATCCGCCAGATCTGCGAACGATTCGGCGTCGATGTCCGAGCAGTGGCGCTGCAATTCTCGCTCGCGCACCCGGCCGTCGCGGCCGCGATCCCCGGCGCAAGCCGGCCCGATCGCATCGACGACAACCTGCGCCTTGCCGCGGTGTCGATCCCGGCCGAACTGTGGGAGACGCTGAAGGCCGAACGCCTGATTGCCGCGCAGGCGCCGACGCCGGTTGGCCCGGATCGAGGTTGAATCGGGCCTGCGCGACCGCGTCAGCCAGCGGCCGCGCATCCCGGGCCGCGTGCGATCGCAACGGCTATCGCCACGATCGCCATTTGCGCATTGCAGCCGGCGCAATTGGCGTCTAGCGTTTACGGGTTCGTCGACGAATACCCGTCACCCGACCCGAAAGGATGCCTCGCCATGCGAAGCCGCTTCCCGAAACGCCCCATGCTACCGGCCGCCGTGGCCTGCGTTGCACTCGCCTTCTGTGCGTCGTCCGCCCGCGCCGACGACCCCGCCGGCCTCGCGCCGCCCCAGCCGGCCACGCCCGTGCTGTCGACGACTGCGGCTGGCCTACAGGTCTACACGTGCGACTACGACGCCGGACACAAGCTCGCGTGGGTGTTCCAGCACCCGGAAGCGATGCTGTTCGACGCGAGCGGCACGCTGGTCGTCCGGCACGGCGCCGGGCCGTCATGGGAAGCGCTCGACGGCAGCCGCATTACCGGCAAGAAACTCGCGGAAGCGCCGAGCGCGCGCGCCGGCAGCATTCCGCAACTCCTGCTCGCCGCGACGCCGGCCACAACAGGCGCGACCGGCACGCTCGCCGGCGTGCGCTTCGTGCAGCGGCTCGATACCGCGGGCGGCACGCCGCCGGATGCAGCGTGTTCGACCGAGCATGCGGTCGGCCGCTTTCCGTATTTCGCGCGCTACGTGTTCCTGAAGTAACGCGCGACGGCGCCCGAAGCACCGGGTGCCGTCGCGGCGGCGTCCTCCTCTCGCATCACATTGATCAGTCATCCTATTCTTGATGTACGGATGCCTGCCCTCGTTCAGGGTCCGCGAAGCTCAGCCGATCCGCATCGACAGCTCGACATCGCCGCCGAACGGCACTGACAGATAGCCGTTCTCCGGCGCGCGCACGTAAGCGAGATAGTCGGGGCTGAAATCGGCATTGTCGGCCACGACGAACGCGCCGGGCCGCAACCGCTGCTCGACGCATGCAAGCACCTCCGGATACAGCGCCTTCGCGCCGTCGAGCAGCAGCAGGTCGACCGCATCCGGCAGATCGGCGGCCAGCGTACGCAGCGCATCGCCCTCGCGGATCTCCACGAGATCGGCCAGCCCGGCTGCCGCCAGGTTCGCCCGCGCCCGCACGACCTTCGACGGTTCGAACTCGCTCGTGATCAGCCGGCCGCCACCGTTGTCGCGCAGTGCGGCCGCGAGATGCAGCGTCGAAATGCCGAACGACGTGCCGAATTCGACGATCGACCGCGCGCCGCCGCTGCGCGCGAGCATGTACAGCAGCGTGCCCGTCTCGCGCGACACGGCGAGCGGATAGTCCTTCAGGCGCGCATACAAATCGGTGTAGCCGGTCTTGCTGCGCATCAGCCGCGCTTGCTCGTCGCGCGACAGGCTGGCGAAGTCCGGGCTCGTCGCGGGCGACGAGGCGTCGGCTTCGTCGAACAGGCGTGCGAGCAGCGAGGCCAGCGGGTCGAGCGTCAGGGTGGTCATGCGAATCTCCGGGTTCAGGTTGAGTGCGTCGTTGCACCCGATTAGAATATGACGAACTATTCAGGTTTTACTATTCGCATTGGCCAGCCGCTCATGACCGACCGCCCGAACGCCCGGATTGCCACGCGCAAACAGCCTCAGCAGGCTCGCTCGACCCAGCTCGTCGAGGCCGTCCTCCAGGCCGCTGTTCAGGTTTTGGCGAACGAAGGCGCGCAGCGCTTCACGATGGCGCGCGTCGCCGAGCGCGCCGGCGTGAGCGTCGGCTCGCTGTACCAGTACTTCCCGAACAAGGCGGCCGTGCTGTTCCGGTTGCAGCATGACGAATGGCGGCAGACGGCCGAGATGCTGCGCGGGATGCTGGAGGACGTGAACCGGACACCGCCCGAGCGGCTGCGCACCGCCGTTCACGCGTTCATCCGTTCGGAATGCGACGAGGCGCGGATGCGCATCGCGCTCGACGACGCCGCCCCGCTCTATCGCGACGCCCCCGAGGCACACGAAGCGAAGGCGGCCGGCAACCGCATCTTCCAGGCGTTCATGCGCGAGGCGCTGCCCGATGCACCGGCCGCCACGCGCGAACTGGCATGCGACCTGATCACCACCACGCTCATGGCGGCCGGCAAGGCGTTTTCGGAAAGCGAGCGCTCGCCCGACGAAATCGACGCGTATTCGAACGCGATGGCCGACATGTTCCGCGCCTATCTCGACCATCTCGCGCACAATTGAGGCCGGGGCGACGACGAAAACCGCCCCTGCGCGATGGCACTCTCGTCCGAATGCAGGTTGCGCGCGGCGGCGGATCCCGTCACCGGCCCCTGTCTCCACCGGCCTGCGCGGCCACAATGAAAGACATTTGTAATTTTCGATGCATCCCCCGCTTCCCCTTTGCCCGTCGACCCCGCATTCAAATAATCGCCTTAACGGATTCGAACTAGGCGTATACACGCGTGTCGACGCGACGGAGCCCCGTTGCACGCCGATATAAGCGCTGAGACATGCGCTGCATGCTCTTCCCCCAATGGGACGTGATGGGTGGTTCGCCTAACCTTCGCTACGGCAAAGCACACGTGACGGGGTCGACTCCACAACGCGTCGCACGACGCGACACCCTCGCGATCGTTTCGATTCGCACGTAACGACACGGATCACGCGTCATTCGTCCTCACGACGTTGCCGACAATCCCAACTAGATACGAGACACCCTGACGACGGTTCGCTACGGGCCGTTTCAGCATGCTGATAAAGGAGCAAGCTCATGAGTGATACCCCGGTGCAGCCGACGGTCGGCGTCGGCGCGGAAGAAACTGACTTTGGCACCAAGGGAGTCATCGACCGGTACTTCGGCATTTCGTCGCGCGGCAGCACGCAGCGCCGCGAGATCATTGCCGGCGTCACGACCTTCCTCGCGATGGTCTATTCCGTGTTCGTCGTTCCCGGCATGTTCGGCAAGGCCGGCTTCGACACGAGCGCCGTGTTCGTCGCGGTCTGCCTCACGACCGCGTTCGGTTCGCTGCTGATGGGCCTGTGGGCGAAGCTGCCGATCGCGATCGGCTGCGCGATCTCGCTGACCGCGTTCACCGCGTTCGGCCTCGTGCTCGGCAAGGGGCTGTCGCCGACGGTCGCGCTCGGCGCCGTGTTCCTGATGGGCCTCGTGTTCACCGGCATCTCGGTTACCGGCGTGCGTTCGTGGATCCTGCGCAACCTGCCCGCAGGCGTCGCGCACGGCACGGGCATCGGCATCGGCCTGTTCCTGCTGCTGATCGCGTCGAATGACGTCGGCCTCGTGATCAAGAACCCGGGCGCCGGCCTGCCGGTCTCGCTCGGCCAGATCACCGCGTTCCCGGTCATCATGTCGATCATCGGCCTCGCCGCGATCTTCGGCCTCGAAAAGCGGCGCGTGCCGGGCGGCATCCTGCTCGTCGTGATCGCGATCTCGATCTTCGGCCTGATCTTCGATCCGAGCGTGAAATACCACGGCATCTTCGCGCTGCCGTCGCTGAGCGCACCGGGCCATGCGTCGCTGATCGGCGCGATGGACATCAAGGGCGCGCTGTCGATGGCCGTGCTGCCGAGCGTGCTGGCGCTGGTGATGACCGCCGTGTTCGACGCGACCGGCACGATCCGCGCGGTCGCGGGCCAGGCCGGCCAGCTCGACGAGAACGGCCGCATCATCAACGGCGGCCGTGCGCTGACCGCCGATTCGCTCAGCTCGATCTTCTCCGGCTTCCTCGGCGGTGCGCCGGCGGCGGCCTACATCGAGTCGAGCGTCGGCGTGGCCGCGGGTGCGAAGACGGGCCTCGCGGCCGCCGTGGTCGGCCTGCTGTTCCTCGTCGTGATGTTCTTCTCGCCGCTCGCGGGCCTCGTGCCGTCGTACGCCACCGCACCGGCGCTGATGTACGTCGGCCTGCTGATGCTCGGCAGCGTGAGCAAGCTGCACATGGACGACATGGTCGACGCGATGTCGGGCCTCGTGTGCGCGGTGTTCATCGTGCTGACCGCGAACATCGTGACGGGCATCATGCTCGGCTTCTCGACGCTCGTGATCGGCCGCATCGCCAGCGGCGAATTCCGCAAGCTCAACGTCGGCACCGTGCTCATCGCGGCCGTGCTCGTCACGTTCTATCTCGGCGGCTGGGCGATCTGACCGCGAATCGTGCGCGACGTCGCCGGCAGAAGGACGGCGCGCATCGGGACGACATCGTCTCCTCCACCATCATCGTTGATGGTCTCCAGGCCTGGGAACGCAAGTTTCCAGGCTTTTTTTGTTGATGGGGCGCAGTGCGGCGCACATCGCGGAAACGTCGCGGCGCGAATCCGCCCCCGGTGCTACGATCGGGCTTTGCCTTCGGGAGCCCCCATGAACGCGCTCGGCATCGTCTCCGAATCGAGCACCCGGACGTCGGCGCGCAAGCCGCCGTTCATCCCGTCGTTCGGCTTCCACGAAGTGCACGAATCGAAGCCGATCGATGCCGCGCCGGCGCGCATCATCGACACGGTCACCACGCTCGACATGCGCACGGATCCGATCGTCGACGCCCTGCTCAACGTCCGCGAATTCCCGGCTACCGTTGCCGCGTCGCTGCGCCCCGGCACCACTCGAGTCGAACGCGAACGCTTCGGCCTCCATGCGTTCACGCCGCTGCATCGCGACGAAACGTCGCTGTCGCTCGGCCTGATCGGCCGCTTCTGGCGCCCAGACCTCGGCGTGCTGAAGATCGCCGACGCGGCGGCGTTCGTGCGGCACGACGACCCGCGCGATGCGAAGCTGGTGCTCCGCTTCGAAGTCGTCGGGCTCGCGTCGGGTGCGCACATGCTGCGCACCGAGACCTTCGTGCATTGCCCGACCGCCCGCACGCGGCTGCTGTTCATGCCGTACTGGCTCGGGATCCGGATGGCGAGCGGCTGGATTCGGCGCCGGACGCTGACGGCGGTGGAGATGGCGCTGGCGTAGGGCCTTGCCACGCCGGCCATGACGGCACGCGCGGGCCATCCGCATCAAAACGGCTTGATCACCACCAGCCCGACGACGATCGCCGTCGCGGCCACGACCGCACCTGCCGCCTGCCCGAGCCACGGCGCCGGCACGACGACGAGATCGTCGCGTTCCATGCGCCGCAGCGTGCCGGCCAGGATCCCGTGCAACGCCGACAGCGCCGCGACCACCCCGAGCTTCACCGACAGCCACGCCGCGCCGAACCAGTGACCGTTCAACGCCAGCACGATCCCTACAATCCAGACGAGCGCGAGCGCGGGTGCCGTCACCGTGCGGTCCCAGCGGCGCACGGCGCGATGCACGGCGAGGTTGGCAATGCGCACGCCGACGGACAACATCAGCAGGCCGCCGACGAACGTGACCACGGCAACGACATGAACGGCCTTGAGCCACAGGTAGATCATTGCGCGTGCCTCCGGCGCGCGATCCATCCGGCACTCGTCAGGCCGACGAACGGCACGACGGCCGCCAGCACGAGCCGCGCGACCTCGGCCTTGCGCCACAGCCCGCTCGACGCGGTGCCGACGACCGCCCACACGTACATCGCGAACGCGATGCCGTGCACCGGGCCCATGATCGATACCGCGGCCGGATAACCGGCCAGGTGCTTGAGCGGCACGGCGACGCACACCAGCACGACGAGCGTGGTCGCCTCCAGCAACGACAGGTATTGCAGGGTCCGCAGCGCATTGCGATCGTCTTGTTGCATCGGCAGCCTCCAGGTTGGACTGCGGCGATTGTCGCGTGTGGTGCCGCTCGGGGCCATTGGCTAAAATGACATCTTTAAACGGATTCTGGCCAAGCCCTCGAACGCCATGCACACGGTCGCCGTTCTCGCCCTGCCCGATGTCGTCCCGTTCGATCTGGGCATGGCGTGCGACACGTTCGCGCGCGTGCGTTCGCCCACCGTCGCGCAGCCCTACCGCGTGCGTGTGTGCAGCGAGCACGCGCGTGTCGCGGGCGACCTGTTCGACCTGCGCCCCCCGTTTCGTCTCGACGCGCTCGCCGATGCCGACACGATCGTCGTTCCCGGCACGTCGGTGCCGCTCGCGCCCACGTCGCGCCCCGTGATCGCGGCACTGCGCGCGGCGGCCGCACGCGGTTGCCGGATCGCGTCGATCTGCAGCGGTGCGTTCGTGCTCGCGGAAGCCGGGCTGCTCGATGGCCTGCGCGCGACGACGCACTGGCTCGCGGCAGCGGAACTCGCGCGCCGCTATCCGCACGTGACGGTCGATCCGAACGTGCTGTTCGTCGACAACGGGCAGATCCTGACGTCGGCCGGCGCGGCGGCCGGCCTCGATCTGTGCCTGCACATGATCCAGGCCGACTACGGCGCGGCGGTCGCCGTCGACGCGGCGCGCTGCGCGGTGGCGCCGCGCGTCCGCGAAGGCGGTCAGGCGCAGTTCATCGCACCGGAATGGCCGAGCGGCATCGACGGCCTGCACGACCTGATGGACTGGCTGCAGGCCAACCTGCGCAAGCCGCTCACGCTCGACGCGATGGCGCGCCAGGCGTCGACGAGCGTGCGCACGCTGACGCGGCGCTTTCAGGAGCAGACGGGCACGTCGCCGCGGCAATGGCTGCAGACCGCGCGCGTAAGGCATGCGCAGCAATTGCTGGAAGTCACGGCGCTGTCGATCGAGCATGTCGCGACGGAGGCCGGCTTCGGTTCGGTCACCGCGTTTCGCGAGCGGTTCGCGCGCATCGTCGGCACGACGCCGCAGCGGTATCGCCAGGCATTCCGCGCGCGGTCCGGCGCATGATGCACACTGCACCGCCCCCCCCACCGCGCCCCGGCTCACGATACCTCGCCACGGTGGCGAAAAAACCTGCGCACGCAACCGTCAGGATGGCTACCGAATGCCGCCACACCCCATCGCCCGCCACAGCATCGCGCCAACCGGACCCCATCGATGACCCGCATCCGCAACCCCCTGAACCTCGCGCAGCTCCAGGCGTTCGTCTCCGCCGCGCATCACAAGAGCCTGCGCGCCGCCGCGCGCGAACTCGGCGTCACGCAGCCCGCGATCACGCATACGATCCGCGAGCTCGAAACGGCGCTGAACGCGGAGCTGCTCGCGCGCAGCGTACGCGGCGTCGAGCTGACCGCGTGCGGCCATGCGCTGCTGCCGCGCGCCGAGCAGCTGCTCGGCGACATCCGCCGCACGGTCGAGGCCGTCGAGCAGGTGAAAGGCGAGATGTCGGGGCGCGTGGCGGTCGGCACGATGCCGTCGATCGCGCTCACCGCGCTGCCGCGCGCGGTGACGGCGTTCCGCCAGTCGATGCCGAACGTGAGCCTGCATCTCGAGGAAGTGACGGTGCCCGACGCGCTCGCGCAATTGCGCAACGGAACGCTCGACATCGCTGCGATGCACCATGTGCCCGCGCTCGACCGCGATTTCACGCAATCGCCGCTGCTGTCGACCGAATTCACCGTCGTGATGCGCGAAGGCCATCCGCTTGCGCATGCGCGCCGGTTAGAGGAATTGCTCGATGCCGAGTGGATCGTCACCGTCGGCGCCGAGCAGTTTCCGCACAGTGTGATGGTCGGGATGTTCGAGGCGCACGGGCTGCCGCTGCCCAAACGTTTGCTGCGCTCGCCGATGTCGTTCGCGGTGACGCTCGGGCTCGTCGCGCGCTCGGACGTGATCGGCTGCTTCACGCGCCCGCTCGCCGCGATGGTCGCGCCGCTGGGCATCCGCACGGCCGAACTCGACGAAAGCATGCCGCGCTTCGACCTGTCGATCATCGCGCGGCGCGACCTGCTGCCCACGCCCGCCGTCACGCAATTCGTCACGTGCCTGCAGCGCGCGGTCAACGAAACGCTCGGCTGAATCGTTCCTGTGTCTGAAACGGCTGCGCCCGCAACGCGCCGCCGCCGGGCCCGGTATCGGGGCATGTCCTAGGCGCCCTGCCGGTATTTTGTCTTGATAATCTTCCGCACGTCGCGCGCCCGCATCGGGTGGGCGAAACGGACAGCCTGTCGCGAAGCCGCGCCGGGCCGAAGGCTTACGGCGCGGCACAACCGCGCACCCATCGAACAAAACGAGGAGTCACCTGGTGAAAAAGATTCTTGCGGCTGTGACCGTTGCCCTGCTCGCCGTATCGGCCGGCGGCGCGTACGCGAAGGACTGGTCGACCGTGCGGTTCGGCGTCGACGCAAGCTACCCGCCTTTCGAATCGAAAGGCGCTGACGGCAAGGTTGTGGGTTTCGACGTCGATCTCGGCAACGAAATCTGCCGCCGCATGAACGCGAAGTGCGTGTGGATCGAGAACGACTTCGACGGGATGATCCCGGCGCTGAAGGCCCGCAAGTTCGACGGCGTGCTGTCGTCGATGTCGATGACGCCGGCGCGTCAGGAACAGATCGCCTTCTCGGCGAAGCTGTTCAACACGCCGACGCGCCTCGTCACGAAGAAGGGCACGGGCCTGATGCCGACGGCCGAATCGCTGAAGGGCAAGTCGGTCGGCGTCGAGCAGGGCACGATCCAGGAAACCTATGCGAAGACGTACTGGGCCTCGAAGGGCGTGAACGTCGTGCCTTACCAGAACCAGGACCAGGTCTACGCCGACCTGATCTCGGGCCGCCTGGACGGCGCGCTGCAGGACGCGGTGCAGGCTGAAATCGGCTTCCTGAAGACGCCGCGCGGCGCGAACTACGAGTTCGCCGGCAAGGACATCGACGATCCGAAGACGCTCGGCAACGGCGCCGGCATCGGCCTGCGCAAGGAAGACACCGACCTGAAGGCGAAGATCGACGGCGCGATCGCCGGCATGCGCAAGGACGGCACGTACGACAAGATCGCGAAGAAGTACTTCGATTTCGACGTCTACGGCAAGTAATCCGCCTGGCAAGCGCACGCTTCGCTTCGGCACGAACGGGCTCCGCAAGGAGCCCGTTTTTATTGCGGGGGCCGCACCGGCAGCGTTATTTTTTCCGCCCCAACCTGATGATTCTCAAAGAGAAACGGCGTGTTCTGGCGCCGGTTTGATGGCGGCGAGGAAGGCAACGTACAATCGATCTTCCACGCACACCGGACATTCGCGGCTGCGCCGCACTCCCCCATCATGCAAACGCAGACCCATCCGCTGATTTCCCCCGCCGTCGGTACCGAACGCCAGATCACGAGCTTTCACTACGGCCCGCGCGGCGGCAAGAAGGTCTATATCCAGTCTTCGCTGCACGCGGACGAACTGCCCGGCATGCTGGTCGCCACGCTGCTGCGCCGCAAGATCGCCGCGCTCGAGACGGCCGGCAAGCTGCGCGGCGAAGTCGTCATCGTGCCCGTGCCGAACCCGATCGGCCTGTCGCAACACGTGTTCGGCGATCACCTCGGCCGCTTCGAGCTCGGCTCGATGCAGAACTTCAACCGCAATTTCTACGATCTCGCGGCGCTCGTGCTGCCGCGTGTCGAACACCGCCTGACTCACGACGCGCAGCACAACCTCGTCGCCGTGCGTGCCGCGATGCGCGAAGCGCTCGACGAGCAGAAGCCGCGCACCGAGCTCGATTCGCAGCGCCTCGCGCTGCAGAAGCTGTCGTTCGACGCCGATATCGTGCTCGACCTGCACTGCGACAGCGATGCGGTGATGCACCTCTACACGAATCCCGATCTGTGGCCGGACGTCGAGCCGCTGTCGCGCTACCTCGACGCGCAGGCGTCGCTGCTCGCGCTGAATTCGGTCGGCAACCCGTTCGACGAGATCCACAGCTTCTGCTGGTCGGATCTGCGCAACCGCTTCGGCGATCGCTTCCCGATCCCGAACGGCGCGATTTCCGTCACGATCGAGCTGCGCAGCGAGCGCGACGTGTCGTACGAGTTCGCGGAAAAGGACGCACAGGCGATCGTCGAATACCTGACCGAGCGTGGGGTCGTCGACGGCACGCCGGCGCCGCTGCCGCCGCTCGCGCATCCGGCCACGCCGCTCGCGGGCACCGATCCGCTCGTCGCGCCGGTGTCGGGCGTGATCGTGTTCCGCACGCCGGTCGGCGTGATGATCGAGGCCGGCCAGGCCGTGGCCGACATCGTCGATCCCTTGACCGATCGCGTCGTCACGCTGAAGAGCAGCGTGTCGGGCGTGCTGTACGCGCGCCAGATCGTGCGCTTCGCGACGGCCGGCATGGAAGTCGCGCGGATTGCCGGCGCGACCGCGATCCGCACCGGTTCACTGCTGTCGGCCTGAGCGGCCGGCCCGCGCGCCGGCGCACGGCGCGCATCGCGCTCACCCGCCCGCACCAACGAAATCGCCCGCTTGCGCGGGCGATTGGCTTTCCGGAGCGTCGATGTCCGGCCATCCGGTACGTGAAAACGTTCAGAACGCCGGTATGATCGCGCCGCCGAACTTCTGGTCGATGAACTTGCGCACGTCGTCCGATTCATAGGCCGCGACGAGCTTCTTCACCCACGGCTTGTCCTTGTCCTGCGCGCGCACCGCGATCAGGTTCGCGTACGGCCCGCGCAGATCCTCGATCGCAATCGCATCCTTCACCGGCGTGAGCCCGGCCTTCACCGCGTAGTCGGTGTTGATCGACGCGGCATCGACGTCGGGCAGCGCGCGCGGCAGTTGCGCGGAATCAAGCTCGACGATCTTGATCTTCTTCGGGTTTTCGGCGATGTCGAGCGGCGTCGCGTTCACGCCGTTCGCGCCGACGCCCGCCTTCAGCTTGATCACCCCGTACTTCTGCAGCAGCAACAGCGCGCGGTTGCCGTTCGACGGATCGTTCTGGATCCCGACCTTCGCCCCCACCGGCAAGTCCTTCAGCGACTTGAGCTTTTTCGAGTAGAAACCCATCGGCGCCGTGTACGTGAGCCCGACGTTGACGATCTTGTAGCCGCGCTGCTTGATCTGACTGTCGAGGAACGGCTGGTGCTGGAAGCCGTTCGCGTCGAGATCGCCGGAATCGAGCGCCGCGTTCGGCTGCACGTAGTCGTTGAATTCGATGACCTTGATCGCGAGACCTTCGCGCGCGGCGACCTTCGTCACCTCGGTCCAGATCTGGGCGTCGGGGCCGCTCATCGTGCCGATTTTCAGCGTTTGCGGGTCGGCGTGCGCGCCGGGCGCCGCGAATGCCAGCGCGGCGGCGAGTGCGCCGAGGCCGGTCAGGAATGAACGTCGCATGGTGTCCTCTGTCCCGTGTCGTTTGTTGGAACACGGATCGTGGCATGGGGCCGGAACGCCGCCAACCAAGCTTATTTCATGTGCATATTCCCGATTCCGATCGAATCTCAGTCTGAATCGGTATAACCACCGACTATACAAGCGGGCAGAATTCAGTGTCGCATCGACGCCACAGATTCTTCATATGACAGTCGCTGTCATATTCATTACGTGGCCCCTCGATAAAGTTGCCGCCGGTCCGTGAAAGCGCCCAGAGAGAGCGCCGGAACCGCAACTGGACACGCCATTCATTCGCTCGGAGAACCCTTTGAACAAGAAACTGTTGACCATCGCCGCTCTGGCAGCAACGGCCGGCACGGCGCACGCACAAAGCAGCGTGACCCTGTACGGCGTCATCGATGCCGGTATCAGCTACGTGAACCACAGCAAGACCGCCAACGGCGGTACGGGCAAGCTGTTCAAGTACGACGACGGCGTTGCCCAGGGCAGCCGTTGGGGCCTGCGCGGCACCGAAGACCTCGGTGGCGGCCTGAAGGCGATCTTCGTGCTCGAAAACGGCTTCAACAGCGGTAACGGCACGATCGGCCAGGGCGGCGCGATCTTCGGCCGCCAGGCTTACGTCGGCCTGAGCCAGTCGCAATACGGCACGGTCACGTTCGGCCGCCAGTACTCGTTCTCGACCGACATCCTCGGCTCGAATTACTCGACCGGCGGCAACACGGTCGCGGGTAACTACGCGTACCACGTGAACGACCTCGACCAGCTCACGTCGAGCCGCATCAACAACGCCGTGAAGTTCCAGAGCGCGAACTACTCGGGCTTCACGTTCGGCGCGTTGTACGGCTTCTCGAACTCGACGGACTTCGCAGGCGCACCGGCGACGACGACGGGCACGACGACGACCGCAGGCTCGTCGCGCGCATACAGCTTCGGCCTGAACTACGCGAACGGCCCGGTCTCGGTCGGCGCAGCCTACACGGACATCCGTTTCCCGAGCCAGTCGACGCCGGCGTTCTCGACGACGATCGCGAACATCGCGACCGGCAACGTCCGCGACCTGCGCACGTACGGCGTCGGTGGCCGCTACGTCTGGGGCCCGGCAACGGCATGGCTGCTGTGGACGCGTACGCAGTTCTCGACGGTGTCGGGCGCGGGCGGCACGTTCTACAACGCGTATGAAGCAGGCGCGAAGTACGCCTTCACGCCGGCGCTGTCGGGCGGCCTCGGCTACACGTACACGAACGCGACGCAGAGCGGCAATTCGTGGCACTGGAACCAGGTCAACGGTATCGCCGACTACGCACTCAGCAAGCGTACGGACGTGTACGGCCTGGTCGTGTACCAGCAGGCATCGGGCAAGGGCGTGCAAGCGCAGATCGGCTCGAGCACGAGCTACTTCAACACGTCGGGCACGGGTTCGAAGAACCAGATCGCCGCACGTATCGGTATCCGTCACAAGTTCTAAAGCATCCGCTTAACTCGCGGATCACGACGGCAAGAAGCGCCCCGCTCCACGCGGGGCGCTTTTTTATGTGCTTTTAAGTTTCGCTTAATTCTGGGCTGAGAGGATGCTCTCACCCCCCCTGTTGGCCGCCTGAACATCGGCGGCTTTTTTTTTGAACCGCCGACGGCGCCGCCATCGATTGCCCACAAGACAAGACAGGATCGGAGGCCATGATGATCGAAGATACCGTTTTCAGCCATCTGCACGCGATTCTGACGTGCCAACACTCGATGCCGGTCCAGAGCTGCCGCGTATCGGTCGAAATGCAGCGTCCGTGGGGACGGCCATATCGTCTCGTCGAATGGACGATGCATCTCGACGCGCCCGCGCGGCGCCAGATCGTGCCGGCCGAGTCGACCGACGAAGAGATCGCCGAGGTCGTCGCCTCGCACGTGCCGGGCCGGCTTTACGGCGACGGCCGCCTGCAGTTCTGAACGCCTTCCCGCTCCATCCGCTTCCCCGGTTTCACCCGCGCCGCACCCATCGTGCGGCAGTCGGTCTCGTTTGATGCCGCAACGAAACCTGCTACGCTGCGCGTTTTCGTCCACGCAACACACGATGGAAAACGCATTCAACGAACGTGGCGTGATGATCACGCGCAACGGCCTGTCGGCCGCCGGGCAGGTATTCGCACTCCGTGACATCCGCCAGGTCGACGTCGTCAAGATTCCGAAGAACCGCCTCGTACCGTCGCTGATCTCGCTGATCGGCGCGGCCACCGCCGTCGCAGGCGGCATCGCCGGATCGAGCGCCGCGCTCGTCGTCGGCGTGATGCTCGTCGTGGTCGGCTATCTCTCATGGGCCACGCAGGACGTCACGTATCGCCTGATGGTCGAGATGCCCGACGGCAAGCGCGAGGCGCTGTCGAGCGTCGACGCCGCGTTCGTCGAACGCGTCGCGCAAGTCGTGCGCGATGCGCAGGCCGCGAAAGCGGCCGGCTGATTCCGTTCGCCTCCCTGCACGCTTCGATTCGCGGTGCTCCGGCCACGCGTGGCGCGTTTCGCGCCGCGCAACGGCAGCGTCGATTACCCCGTCGAATCGCATTCCGCCTCCTCGTCGCCCACACCGCGCCTGCGCTGCGACCGCCGACCGCCTAGTATGGAAAGAGCGGCTCGCCGCCGCATCGTCCATGGAGGCCAGCATGAACGTCCAGACGCTGTCCGGCACGCTTCGCGCGCAGGAACTGCTGATCGTGTCGATGATCCGCGCGCTTCCCCCTGACACACGCCGTGCGCTCGTCGACCTCTACACCGAACAGATCGCGTTCGCCGAGCAGGCCGGCCTCGAAAGCCACAGCGATCGCGCGACGCACGACGCGTTCATCACACATGCGCGCAACCTGCTGATCCGCATCGAAGCGCTGGCCTAGCCAGGCCCCGTTTTTTCCCGAATTTCCCGTCGTGGCTCGCCCGGGCCGCGCAGGTGAGCGCTCACCCACGCGAGCTGCTCTCCGTTCTTGTATTGATAATAATTCTCATTTACACTGGTAAAGTTATCAGTTGCCTTTCAATTCGCCGCTCGCCGCCTTCCATGCGCGGGCGGGCCAGCCAGGTGAACGCGTCACCCAGCCAGCCTTCGGGCTTGTTTTCGTCAATGGGAGACCACCTGTGCATTGCTATACGCTGGCGCGGCGGCCGATCTGTGCCGCGCTGTTCGGCGCGTTCGGCCTGTCCGCCGCCACGGCTCACGCCGATTCGACGCCGCAAGGCGCCACCCCGCCTGCCGCCCTCCTCGTCGCCGCGTCCACGCGCGGCGACGCGGCGCTGCTCGATCCCGTCACCGTCACGGCCAACCGCACCGCCACGGCCGCGAGCCGCACGGCGGCGTCCGTGTCGGTGATCAACGACGAGGATCTGGAAGAACAGCAGGCCACCAACATCAAGGACGCGCTGCGCTACGAGCCGGGCGTCACCGTGCGCCGCACCGCGTACCGGCCCGGCAGCGCCGCGCTCGGCGGCGGCCGCGACGGCGATTCGAGCATCAACATCCGCGGCCTCGAAGGCAATCGCGTGCTGCTGATGGAAGACGGCATCCGCCTGCCGAATGCGTTTTCGTTCGGCCCGCTCGAAGCAGGGCGCGGCGACTACGCCGATCTCGACACGCTCAAGCGCATCGAGATCCTGCGCGGGCCGGCCTCGGCGCTGTACGGCAGCGACGGCCTGACCGGCGCGGTGAACTTCATCACGAAGGATCCGCGCGACCTGCTGTCGATCTACAACAAGCCCTATTACTTCTCGTTCCGGCCGAGCTACGACTCGGCCGACCGCAGCGTCGGCGCGACCGTGTCGGCCGCGGGCGGCAACGATCGCGCGCAGGGGATGATCATCGCCGACGGCCGGCGCGGCCACGAGGTCGACACGCGCGGCAGCAACAACTCGGCGAGCACGCTGCGCACCACGTCGAACCCGCAGGACGTCTATTCGGAATCGCTGCTCGGCAAGCTCGTGCTGACGCCCACCACGCGCGACACGATCAAATTCACCGCCGAAACGGTGCGGCGCCGCGTGAGCACCGACGTGCTGTCGGCGATCAGCCCGCCGACCACGCTCGGCCTCACGACCTACGACCGCCTCGAGCGCAACCGCTTCAGCGTCGACTACGACTTCCACGACGACGCGTTCCGCTGGTTCCAGACCGCGCACGTGCAGTTCTACTACCAGGACGCGAAGCAGGACCAGTACGCGTTCGAGACACGCGGCCGGGCGGCTTCGCGCTCGCGCGACAACCAGTACAAGGAGCGCACGTTCGGCGGCTCCGCCTTCGCCGAAAGCGGCTTCGCGACCGGTCCGTTCGCGCACAAGCTGCTTTACGGCGTCGACGGCAGTGTGTCGCGCGTGACGAACATGCGCGACGGCACGGTGCCGGGCGTCGGCGAGGCATTCCCGAACAAGGCGTTCCCCGACACCGACTACACGCTGTTCGGCGCGTTCGTGCAGGACCAGATCGGCTACGGCCGCCTGCTCGTCACGCCGGGCCTGCGCTTCGACACGTACCGGCTGAGCCCGACCGAAAACGATCCGCTGTTCACCGGCAAGGCCGTGTCGACGAGCGCGAACGAACTGTCGCCGCGCGTCGCCGTGCTCTACGAGATCACGCCCGCGGTCATTCCGTACCTGCAGTACGCGCACGGCTTCCGCGCGCCGACGCCCGACCAGGTGAACAGCAGCTTCTCGAACCCGGTGTACGGCTACACGTCGATCGGCAATCCGAACCTGAAGCCCGAGACGAGCGACACGTTCGAAGCGGGCCTGCGCGGCAAGGCCGGCACCGGCTACGGCGTCGTGCGCTACAGCGCCGCTGCCTTCACGGGCCGCTACCGCAACTTCATCTCGCGCACGACGATCGCCGGCAGCGGCCGGCCAACCGACCCGTTCGTGTTCCAGTACGTGAACTTCGCCGACGCACGCATTCACGGCCTCGAAGGCCGCGCCGAATGGGTGATGCCGAACGGCATCACGCTGAAGACGGCGATGGCGTTCACGAAAGGCTCGACGCAGAACGACGGCGCGGCCAGCCAGCCGCTGAATACCGTCAATCCGTTCTCAGCCGTGTTCGGCGTGCGCTACGAGCCGACCGAGCGCTGGTACGTGCAGACCGACCTGCTGTTCCAGGCCGCGAAACGCGACAAGGACATCGACAAGTCCGACTGCTCGAACAAGGCGTGCTTCTCGCCGCCGTCGTCGTTCGTCGTCGACCTGCGCGGCGGCTACCGCTTCAACAAGCACGTGAGCGCGACGATCGGCATCCGCAACCTGTTCGACCGGAAGTACTGGAACTGGTCGGACGTGCGCGGCATCGCAGCCGATTCGCAGGTGCTCGATGCATATACGTCGTCCGGACGCACGGTCGCCGTCAGCATGAAAGTGGATTTCTGATGCGCGCCGCCCGCGCTGCCACCCCAACCGTTACTTGAAGGAGTCCGACATGATGCAATCCGCCCTTCCCGGTCAACCGGCCACGCCGGCCCGCGCGGCCGCCGCGCTGCGCGACGCGTTCATCAAGCTCAAGACCGAGCGCCAGTTGCGCAACCGCGACGTCGCGCAGGCACTCGGCGTCAGCGAAGGCGAGGCGCTCGCCGCGTTCGTCGGCGAGCACGTCGTGCGGCTCGACGCGCGCTTCCCGGCGATGTTCGAGGAAATGCCGCGCCTCGGCCGCGTGATGGCGCTCACGCGCAACGATACGGCCGTTCACGAAAAGGATGGTGAGTACGCGCAGATGAGCCACGACGGCCCCATCGGGCTCGCGCTCGGCGATATCGACCTGCGCATCTTCTATCGTCACTGGGTATCGGCGTTCGCGGTGCGCGACGAGACTGCGCACGGCCCGCTGAAGAGCCTGCAGTTCTTCGACGCGCAGGGCCATGCGATCCACAAGGTCTACCTGCGCGCGCACAGCGACCACGCGGCCTACGACGCATTCGTCGAGCGCTGGCGTGCCCCGTCGCAGGAGCCGGGCCTCGACGTCGCGCCCGCCGCGCCGAAAACGCCCGAGCGCGCCGACACCGAGATCGACGTCGCCGGCTTCCGTGCCGCGTGGGACGCGATGACCGACACGCACCAGTTCTTCGGGATCACGCAACGCTTCGGCGTAAGCCGCATGCAGGCGCTGCGGCTCGCCGATCCGCAATACGCGTATCCGGTCGAAACCGCGCATGCGCTGCGCCACGTGCTCCAGCAGGCCGCGCAGAGCGGCCAGCCGATCATGGTGTTCGTCGGCAACGCGGGGATGATCCAGATCCATACGGGCCCCGTCGCGAACGTGCGCGGGGTCGGCGCATGGATCAACGTGCTCGACCCGGGCTTCAACCTGCACGTGCGCGAAGACCTGATCGCCGCCGCGTGGGTCGTGAAGAAGCCGACCAGCGACGGCATCGTCACGTCGCTCGAACTCTTCGACCGGCAGGGCGACCACGTCGCACTGCTGTTCGGCGAGCGCAAGCCCGGCAAGGTCGAACGTGACGACTGGCGCACGCTCGTCGCGACGCTGCCGGCCGCGGCACGCGGGGGCA
>NZ_VWWH01000120.1:0-17397 GCF_011753045.1 Burkholderia sp. Ap-955 | reverse complement strand
GGTGGTACTGCTGGTCGCGGCGGCGGGGCTGACCGAACTGCCCAAACAGGAATTCTGGCGCAATGCGCTATTGCGTCCTTTCGCCGAACAGGGCGTGCACGAGCTGAAGCAGCTCCTGCCCGACGGCGCCACGGGTTCCACGTGCGGACGCGCAGGCGTGCTGCTGCGCGGCTTCGGCCGCGCCTGCGGGTCGGGTTTCCACAGCGTCGGGCGCGAATACCGGCCGTTCTGGCGTGGTGCCATCGAATTGACGGTATGCGCGGTGGTCGGCTGGACGACGTCGTCGTCGCGATGCAATGCGCTGCGTGGCAGGTCGGCGATGCCGCGCGCTTCGTCGTCACCGCCGTCGCGCGCCAGCTTGACGCCGAACGACGTATCGACCCACGCGGCGAACTGCCG
The DNA here is from genome assembly GCF_011753045.1 of Burkholderia sp. Ap-955. Taxonomy (NCBI): domain Bacteria; kingdom Pseudomonadati; phylum Pseudomonadota; class Betaproteobacteria; order Burkholderiales; family Burkholderiaceae; genus Burkholderia; species Burkholderia sp. Ap-955. Next base: position 16,998 of record NZ_VWWH01000120.1, on the reverse strand, counting down.
CCAGCCGATGCCGGTCAGCCAGGGCAGCCCGGCGAAGAACAGCACGACCATCGCGACCGGCGTGCCGATCGGGCCGAGCACATGGGCGAAGCCTGCGGAGAACGCATGGCCGAGCGCGTTCGTGTCGGGGCCCGACAGCGGGCTCGTCAGCGTGCAGCTCGCCACGAACACCGCGGCGAAGCCGAGCCACAGACGGATCGAGCCGCGGCCGGCAAGCCCGACACCGCCAGGCAGCATCGCCTGCACGAGACGCCAGAAGAGAAGGAGGAACCAGACGGCGGAGATGCCGAACCAGCCGAAGACAACCGTGTGCATGCTTTGAAACAGGAGTGGGGAGGGGCGCGCGGGGCGCGACCCGCCGAGTTTAACCGGCCGGCGAACAAGACTCTAACGCGGCGTGCATCCGATGCACGCCGCGCGACGCGTGTGCGCGGCACACGCGCGTGGCGGGCCACGCGAAGGCGGTCGGTCGGCCTTCGCGCGCGCCGTGCATCAGGGGCTCCGGTGCGTGAAGGTGAGCGTTGCGCCGGACGTGGTCACGATCTGCAATTGCTGCGGCTCGCGCATCTGCACGCCGGTCTTGTCGACGTGGGCCAGTGCGTCGAGGTACGCGGTTTCGAGCTGGCCGCCGAGCGTATTCGGGCAGGCCATCCGCGTGCCGGCGAGCGGCCCGAAGCTCAACAGGCCGTTCTTGATCGCATAGGTGCCCATGTAGCGGTTGCAGCCCGAGAACCCGCTGGCGCGCCGGATGCCCGAGTCGGTCGACAGCGCGAGCTTGATCGGCTCGCCGTTGTCGCCGTGCGGGATCGCGCGTTGCGTGCCGTCGGCATTCAGCCAGCTGGTGAGTTCCCAGCTCGTGTCGTCGAGCAGCTGGACGGCGGCCGGGTTGTACGGGTCGGGTGCGGGGGCGGCGGAATCGGGGTGGGTCGGCATCGCGCAGGCGGCGAGAAGCGTGGCAAGCGTCAACGCGCAGAGCGGCGCGCGCAACGGGCGAAGCAGGCCGGTGCGTGCGCGTGCGGCGGCGGACAGGTGGGACATGAGCCTCGTTCCTCATCGGATTCTGATCAAGGCGTAAGAGTAACGCACCCGCCCCGCGGCAGGCGAGCCGACACTTCGCGCGTGAAAACGTTCGCAGCCTGCTTGCGAGCGGCCCGCGGCCGGGCGCCGGCGCGGCGAAACGCGCAAAACCGGCGCGTGGCGCGTGTTAACATCGGAGCCGTTTTCGTCCTCCACCAGAAGCGGGTAATCACATGCAGATCGGTCAGCGGCTCGGTACGCCGCTCTCACCCTCGGCCACGCGCGTCATGCTGCTCGGCGCCGGCGAACTCGGCAAGGAAGTCATCATCGCGTTGCAGCGGCTCGGCGTCGAAGTCGTCGCGGTCGACCGCTATCCGGACGCACCGGGCCACCAGGTCGCGCATCGCGCGCACGTGATCGACATGACGGACGCCGCCGCGCTGCGCGCGATCGTCGAAGCCGAACGCCCGCACCTGATCGTGCCGGAGATCGAGGCGATCGCGACCGACGCGCTCGCGGCGATCGAGGCCGCCGGCCTCGCCGAAGTGATCCCGACCGCGCGCGCGACGCAGCTCACGATGAATCGCGAAGGAATCCGCCGGCTCGCGGCCGAGGAACTCGGCCTGCCGACCTCGCCGTATGCGTTCGCGGATTCGTTCGAGGCGTTCAGCGCGGCGATCGCGACGATCGGCATGCCGTGCGTCGTCAAGCCCGTGATGTCGTCGTCGGGCAAGGGGCAGTCGGTCGTGAAGACCGAGGCCGACGTGAAGCCGGCGTGGGACTACGCGATGGCGGGCGGACGCGTGAACCACGGCCGCGTGATCGTCGAGGGCTTCGTCGATTTCGACTACGAGATCACGCAGCTCACCGTGCGCGCGATCGATCCGGCGACGAACGCCACGCGCACCTATTTCTGCGAGCCGGTCGGCCACGTGCAGGTCGCGGGCGACTACGTCGAGTCATGGCAGCCGCAGCCGATGAGCGCGGTGGCGCTCGAGAAGTCGCGCGAGATCGCGCACAAGGTCACCGAGGCGCTCGGCGGGCGCGGGATGTTCGGCGTCGAGCTGTTCGTGCGCGGCGACGACGTGTGGTTCTCCGAGGTGAGCCCGCGGCCGCACGATACGGGCCTCGTCACGCTCGCGTCGCAGCGCCAGTCGGAATTCGAGCTGCACGCGCGTGCGATTCTCGGCCTGCCGGTCGATCCGGCGCTCGGTACGCCGGCCGCGTCGGCCGTGATCTACGGCGGGCTCGACGAGCGCGGGATCGCGTTCGAGGGCGTGCGCGACGCGCTCGCGGTGCCGGGCACCGACCTGCGCCTGTTCGGCAAGCCGGAAAGTTTCGCGAAGCGGCGCATGGGCGTCGCGCTGGCGACCGGCGCGACCGTCGACGAAGCCCGCGAACGCGCGAAGCGTGCCGCTGCGGCCGTCCGGCCCGTGTCGACCCGCTGACGTAATCAGGAGAGGACGATGACGCCGAAGTGGCTGCGTATCGGAAAGCTGGCCGTCACGCTGGCGCTTGCAGTGAACCTCGCGGGTTGCGGGCTCGCGGCCGCACCGTGCCGGGTGGCCTCGGCCGGGCTCAAGATCGTGCCGCTCGTCGGCCATGTCGCGGCCGCACCGACCGACGCGTGTGCCGACGTCATCGATCCCTGATCACGCTACCCGACCCGATCGCCAACAATAATCACGCGCCCGGCGAGGGCGCGTTTCCACCTGTCTCGTGAGAGGACCTGCATGATTCGCCAAACCCTCGCCGCGCTCGCGCTCGCCGGCACGGCCGTTTCCGTCGCGCATGCCGCGCAACTGACCGTCGAAGAGATCGACGCCGATTCGCGCCAGTTCACCGTCTACCAGTGTGCGAACCAGAAGCAGCCGGTGCGCGTGTCGTACTGGCTCGCGGGCAACGGCCAGAGCTTCGCGCTCGTGCCGGTCAACGGGAAGCAGATGCTGTTCGTCGATACCGTGTCGGCGTCGGGTGCGCGCTACCAGGCCGGCCGCTATACGTGGTGGACGAAGGGCAAGGAAGCGACGCTGCGCGACGAGATCGCCGACCAGAGTGCGCCGCCGCTGCTGGGCGACTGCGTACAGGTCGAGAAGAAAAAGAAGAAGGGCTGAGCGCCGCGCGGGAACGTGGATCGTGCTGCCGATGCCGGTCGACGGCCGGTTCCCGGGCCTGATGGCCCGGTACGCAGGCTGGCCGCAGACGATTGGACCAGGCGATCCACGATCGGACCCCTGAAATCATCCGCTGGCCCATCGGGCTAGTCCGATCGGGTCAGCCGTCTACCGCGCGGGCCAGCCCGGGCCCGCCGCGCGAACCGCCGTTGTGGCCGTTCGCCGCGTTGTCACGGACAGATGGCCGCGCAGTGCTACAATACGGCCCTTTCCGCCGGCATTCGCGCCGAACGGAGTCCGCACGGCCTGGCGTCCAGCGTTCACATTGAACCGGTCCCAAGCGCCAGAGCGGCGCCGCGCGGCGCGCCGCGGCTCCGTCTATTTCCGAATTGTGATGAGCGCAGGCCCGGCTGGCCTGACGCACGATGTCCCCGCCGCGCCTTTTGAGCGAAACGCCACCATGTCCGATTCTGTCGCCAAGCCCGTCGACGCAACCTTCGATCAATTCGGCCTTGCCGCCGATATCCTGAAAGCCATTGCGGAGCAGGGCTATACGACGCCGACGCCGATCCAGGCGCAGGCCATTCCGGTCGTGCTCGCCGGCCGCGACGTCATGGGCGCCGCGCAAACGGGCACCGGCAAGACCGCGAGTTTCTCGCTGCCGATCATCCAGCGCCTGCTGCCGCAGGCCAACACGAGCGCGTCTCCGGCGCGCCACCCGGTGCGTGCGCTGATCCTCACGCCGACCCGCGAACTCGCCGACCAGGTCGCCGCGAACGTGCACGCGTATGCGAAGCACACGCCGCTGCGCAGCGCGGTCGTGTTCGGCGGCGTCGACATGAACCCGCAGATGGCCGAACTGCGCCGCGGCGTCGAGGTCCTGATCGCGACGCCGGGCCGCCTGCTCGACCACGTGCAGCAGAAGACGGCGAACCTCGGCCAGGTGCAGATCCTCGTGCTCGACGAAGCCGACCGGATGCTCGACATGGGCTTCCTGCCGGATCTGCAGCGCATCCTGAACCTGCTGCCGAAGGAGCGCCAGACGCTGCTGTTCTCGGCCACCTTCTCGGGCGAAATCAAGAAGCTCGCGTCGACCTACCTGCGCAACCCGCAGACGATCGAAGTCGCGCGCAGCAACTCGACGAACGCGAACGTCACGCAGATCGTCTACGACGTCGCCGAAGGCGACAAGCAGGCGGCCGTCGTGCAACTGCTGCGCGACCGCGGCCTCAAGCAGGTGATCGTGTTCTGCAACAGCAAGATCGGCGCAAGCCGGCTTGCGCGCAATCTCGAGCGCGACGGCGTGGTCGCGTCGGCGATCCACGGCGACAAGACGCAGATCGAGCGGATGCAGGCGCTCGACGCGTTCAAGCGCGGCGAGATCGAGGCGCTGGTCGCGACCGACGTGGCTGCGCGCGGCCTCGACATCGCCGAACTGCCGGCCGTGATCAACTTCGACCTGCCGTTCAGCGCGGAAGACTACGTGCACCGGATCGGCCGTACCGGCCGTGCGGGTGCGACGGGCGACGCGCTGTCGCTGTGCAGCCCGAACGAGCGCAAGCAGCTCGCCGATATCGAGAAGCTGATCAAGCGTCCGCTCGAAGTGCAGACGCTCGCGCTCGACAAGCCGGCGCGCCATCGTCACGACGAGCGCGGCAACGACCGCGGCGGCGATCGCAACAGCGAGCGCGGCGGCGAACGAGGCGGTGAACGAGGCGGCCGTCGCGATCGCGACGAGCATCGCGGTGCATCGGGGCGCCGCCCGGGCGGTTCCGAGCGCGGTCATCACCGTCGCCACGAAGCGCCGGTCGACGATTTCTTCCTGAAGCCGTACGAGCCGTCGGCGCCGGCGAAGCAGCAGGACGACGCGCAGCCTGCGCAGCAGCCCGAGAAGAAGGGGCCGAAGCGTCAGGTCGCCGCGCTGCTCGGCGGGTTCGGGATGCCGCGCAAGCCGTCGGCGTAAGCCGGGCGGACGTGACGGCGCGGCGCGCGAGCGCTGCAGGAGAAGCGGGTGCATGCGATGAGCATGTGCCCGTTTTTCATTGGGGCTGCGGTTTGCTTGGGAGAGGGCGCGGGGCGCCGGCGGCGGGCGATGCAGTCGGCATCAGGCTTGCGCCCAATCGCCGCGAAACCGGTGCGCCGTGTGCGTCAGCCGGCCTGCGGCCCGAAGCGCATCGCCCATGCGGCCGTGGCGGCGGCGTAGAACGTATCGAGCGTCGTGCCCGCGAGCGCACCGTCGGGGGCGAGGCCCAGGTGTGCGGCCGCGGCCTGCAGCGCAGGCAGCGGATCGTCGCGTTCGAGCGCGGTCGCGCCCGTCTGCTTGCTGAGCTTTTCGCCGTTCGCATCGACGACGACGGGCACATGCAGGTATTGCGGCGTTGACACACCGAGGCAGTGCTGCAGGTGAATCTGGCGTGCGGTCGAGTCGAGCAGGTCGGCGCCGCGCACGACGTGCGTGATGTGCGCGTCGGCGTCGTCGACGACGACCGCGAGCTGGTAGGCCCATTGGCCGTCCGCGCGCTTCAACACGAAATCGCCGACTTCGGTCGCGAGGTTCTGCGATTGCGTGTGCTGCCAGCGATCGTCGAACGTGACGATCGCGTCGCCGCCGTCCGGCACGCGCAGCCGCCACGCGCGCGCGGGCTTGCCGTGCAGGCCGGTGCGGCAGGTGCCCGGGTAGGCGAGCGTCGTGTGGCGCTCGTGCGCGGCGCGCAGCGAATCGGCGATTTCCTTGCGCGTGCAGCCGCACGGATAGACCAGCCCGGCTGCGACGAGCCGCTCGAGCGCGGCCGTATACGCGGCATCGCGCGTGCTTTGCCAGACGGGCGGCTCGTCGGGCGTCATGCCGAAATGCGCGAGCGTCGCGAGGATGTCGTCGGCGGCGCCGGGCACCGTGCGCGGGCCGTCGAGATCCTCGATGCGCACGAGCCATGCGCCGCCGTGCGCGCGCGCGTCGAGCCAGCTCGCGAGTGCGCCGACCAGAGAGCCGAAATGCAGCGGGCCGGTGGGCGACGGCGCGAAGCGGCCGCGATAGCCGGTCATCGGGGTGCGGGGCAGCGCGCTTACGCGGCGCTGGCCGCCGGTGCGCAGGCCGGGCACGACTTGCCGGGCACGTAGTTCGGCGACTGTTGCGCTTCCGGCGTGACGACCGCGCGGCACGCGAAGCACGTGACGTTCTCGGTGGGCTGGAGCTGCGGGTTCAGCGCGGTGCGGTAGTCGAACACGAAGCAGTCGCCGTGATAGTGCGCGCCGCCGACTTCCTCGAAGTACTTCAGGATCCCGCCTTCGAGCTGGTACACGTTCTCGATGCCGATTTCCTTCATGTGGATCGCGGCCTTCTCGCAGCGGATGCCGCCCGTGCAGAACGACACGACCGTCTTGCCTTCGAGGTCGGCGCGGTTCGCGTCGATCACTTCGGGGAATTCGCTGAACTTGTCGATCCGGTAGTCGAGCGCGTCGTCGAACGTGCCGACGTCGACTTCGAACGCGTTGCGCGTGTCGAGCATCACGACCGGGCGGCCCGTGTCGTCGTGACCGCGATCGAGCCACGTCTTCAGCGTCTTCGCGTCGACGAACGGCGCGCGGCCGAGTTCCGGCTTGATCGCCGGCTTCTTCATCGTGATGATCTCGCGCTTCAGGCGCACGAGCATGCGGCGGAACGGCTGCGAGTCGGACAGGCTTTCCTTGAACTGCAGCGTCGCGAACTTGCCTTCGAACAGCGGATCGTGGCGGATGTACGCGATGAACGCGTCGGTGGCTTCGCGCGTGCCGGCGATGAACAGGTTGATGCCCTCCGGCGCGAGGAGGATCGTGCCGCGCAGGCCGAGTTCGTTGCAGCGGGCGGTGACGAGCGGGCGCCATTGCTCGTTCGTGTCGAGCGACACGAAGTGGTAGGCGGCGAGGTTGACGATGGTCATGATGGTCCGACGGGAAAACGGCCGCACGGCGGCCCGCAAAAAAGGGTGCGAAGCCGGGGCGTTGATTCGAAAAACCGTATTATCCCGCAAACCGCGCTCAGGCCGGCACCCTGCCGTTCGGCCAGCCGCGCGACGGGCGGTCGCGCACATCGGCCGAACGGCCAGCGCGGGGATTTTTTGGGCAGCCTGCGCGGCGGGGCGGCTACAATAGCGCCCATGTCAGATCCTCGCTTCGTCCATCTTCGCGTTCACTCCGAATTCTCGATTGCCGACGGCATCGTGCGCATTGACGACATCGTCAAGGCGGCGGCCGCGGACGGTCAGGGCGCGCTCGCGCTCACCGATCTCGGCAACGCATTCGGCCTCGTCCGTTTCTACCAGGAAGCCCGCGGCAAGGGCATCAAGCCGATCGCCGGCTGCGACGTCTGGATCGCCAATCCGGACGACCGCGACAAGCCGTCGCGGCTGCTGCTGCTCGTCAAGGACAAGGTCGGCTACCTGAATCTGTGCGAGCTGCTGTCGAAGGCGTGGCTCACGAACCAGTACCGCGGCCGTGCGGAGCTCGGCGCGAGCTGGCTCGACGGCGAACTCTCGCAAGGGCTGCTCGCGCTGTCGGGCGCGCAACAGGGCGATATCGGGCTCGCGCTTGCCGCGGGCAACGAAGACGCCGCGCGCCGTCACGCCGAGCGCTGGGCGAAGGTGTTCCCGGGCGGCTTCTACATCGAGCTGCAGCGTTACGGCCAGCCGGGCGCCGAGGCGTATATCCAGCAGGCCGCGACGCTCGCCGCGGCGCTGAAGCTGCCGGTCGTCGCGACGCACCCGACGCAGTTCATGACCGACGACGATTTCACCGCGCACGAGGCGCGCGTGTGTATCTCGGAAGGCGACATCCTCGCGAACCCGCGGCGCCAGAAGCGCTTCACGACCGACCAGTACTTCCGCACGCAGGACGACATGGTCGCGCTGTTCGCCGACCTGCCGTCGGCGATCGCGAACACGGTCGAAATCGCGAAGCGCTGCAACCTGAAGCTCGAGCTCGGCAAGCCGAAACTGCCGCTGTTCCCGACGCCAGACGGCATGTCGCTCGACGACTACCTGGTCCAGCTGTCGAAGGAAGGGCTCGAGACCCGTCTTGCGCAGCTGTATCCGGTCGAAGCCGAGCGCGACGCGCAGCGCGACACGTATTACAAGCGCCTCGAATTCGAGTGCGGGACCATCACGAAGATGGGCTTCCCGGGCTACTTCCTGATCGTCGCGGACTTCATCAACTGGGCGAAGAACAACGGCGTGCCGGTCGGCCCGGGCCGCGGCTCGGGCGCCGGTTCGCTGGTCGCGTACGCGCTCGGCATTACCGACCTCGACCCGCTGCGCTACAACCTGCTGTTCGAGCGCTTCCTGAACCCGGAACGCGTGTCGATGCCCGACTTCGACATCGACTTCTGCCAGCACGGCCGCGACCGCGTGATCCAGTACGTGAAGGAGAAGTACGGCGCGGACGCCGTGTCGCAGATCGCCACCTTCGGCACGATGGCCGCGAAGGCGGCCGTCCGCGATATCGGCCGCGTGCTCGACCTCGGCTACATGTTCACCGATGGCATCGCGAAGCTGATCCCGTTCAAGCCGGGCAAGCACGTGACGATCGCCGATGCGATGAAGGAAGAGCCGCAGCTGCAGGAGCGCTACGACCACGAGGACGAAGTGCACCAGCTGCTCGATCTCGCGCAGCGCGTCGAGGGCCTCACGCGTAACGTCGGGATGCACGCGGGCGGCGTGCTGATCGCGCCCGGCAAGCTGACCGATTTCTGCCCGCTATACACGCAGGGCGACGACGGCGGCGTGGTCAGCCAGTACGACAAGGACGACGTCGAAGCCGTCGGCCTCGTGAAGTTCGACTTTCTGGGTCTCACGACGCTGACGATCCTCGACTGGGCCGAGCGCTACATCCGCCGCCTCGATCCGTCGAAGGCCGACTGGTCGCTCGCGCAGGTGCCGCTCGATGATCCCGCCTCGTTCCAGATCCTGAAGAAGGCCAACACGGTCGCGGTGTTCCAGCTGGAAAGCCGCGGGATGCAGGGCATGCTGAAGGATGCCCAGCCCGACCGCTTCGAGGACATCATCGCGCTCGTGTCGTTGTACCGTCCGGGCCCGATGGACCTGATCCCGAGCTTCTGCGCACGGAAGCACGGCCGCGAGAAGGTCGACTATCCGGACCCGCGCGTCGAACCCGTCCTGAAAGAGACCTACGGCATCATGGTCTATCAGGAGCAGGTGATGCAGATGGCACAGATCATCGGCGGCTACTCGCTCGGCGGCGCGGACTTGCTGCGTCGCGCGATGGGCAAGAAGAAGCCCGAGGAGATGGCCAAGCACCGCGAGATCTTCGCCGAGGGTGCGGCGAAGAACGGCCTCACGCGCGAGAAGTCCGACGAGATCTTCGACTTGATGGAGAAGTTCGCAGGCTACGGCTTCAACAAGTCGCACGCGGCCGCCTATGCGCTGCTCGCGTACTACACCGCGTGGCTGAAGGCGCACCATCCGGCCGAATTCATGGCGGCCAACATGACGCTCGCGATGGACGACACCGACAAGGTGAAGATCCTGTTCGACGACTGCGTCGTGAACAATCTCGCCGTGCTGCCGCCGGACATCAACCAATCGCATTACCGCTTCGAGCCGGTCGCCGAAGGCGACGGCAAGCGCTCGCGCACGATCCGCTACGGCCTCGGCGCGGTGAAGGGCAGCGGCCAGAACGCGATCGAGGAAATCCTGCGCGCCCGCGAGGAAAAGGCGTTCACCGACCTGTTCGACTTCTGCGAGCGGATCGACCGGCGTGTCGTCAACCGCCGCACGGTCGAGGCGCTGATCCGTGCCGGCGCGTTCGATTCGCTGAACCCGAACCGTGCGCAGCTGATCGCGTCGGTGCCGCTCGCGATGGAAGCGGCCGACCAGGCCGAGGCGAACGCGATGCAGGCCGGCCTGTTCGACATGGGCGCCGAGTCGCCGCACGCGCATGCGCTCGTCGACGAGCCCGCGTGGGACGACAAGCGCCGCCTGCAGGAAGAGAAGGGCGCGCTCGGCTTCTACCTGTCCGGCCACCTGTTCGACGCATATCGCGACGAGGTGCGCCGCTTCGTGCGGCAGAAGGTCGGCGACCTGAAGGAAGGGCGCGACAAGCTCGTGGCCGGCATCATCGCGTCGCTGCGCACGCAGATGACCCAGCGCGGCAAGATGCTGATCGCGCTGCTCGACGATGGCTCGGGCCAGTGCGAGATCACGATCTTCAACGAGCAGTTCGAGGCGAACAAGGCGCTGTTCAAGGAAGACGAGCTGCTGATCGTGCAGGGGCAGGCGCGCAACGATGCGTTCACGGGCGGCATCCGCTTCACGGCCGATACCGTGATGGATCTCGAGCGCGCGCGCAGCCGCTATGCGCAGGCCGTCCGGCTGACGATGAACGGCAACGCCGACGCGGCCGCACTGCGCCGCGTGCTCGAGCCGCACGTGTCGAAGGACGATCCGGCGGCGAACGTGGTCGAGGCGCCGGCACCGCGCGGCGGCGGGCGCGATGGCGGTCGTCGCCCGCAGGCGCCGCTGCCGAACGGGCTTGCGGTCCAGGTCCACTACAGCAACGCGCGGGCACAGGGTGAAATGCGCCTCGGCGACGCATGGCGTGTGAAGCCGAGCGACGTGCTGCTCGCGGAGCTGCGTGCGACGTTCGACGGCAGCGTCGTCGAAATCACGTACTGATCGCGCCTTCGCCAACCGGCTGTCGCGCCATGCGGCCCGTCGCATCGCCATCGTGCGGTGCGCGGGCCGTTTTTGCATGTTCACGCAAACGGGTCTTGGGCTGGCCATCCGGACGCTATACAATCCGGCGCTAGCCGCACGAACGTGGCGCTGACCGCCGCTTGTCGGGCGGATTGCGCCGGTATCGCGCACATAAGCGGGGGCGGATCCGTGCGGCGAGCGGCGACATGCGACCAGGCCGTCCCGGAACCGGACGCCGTGAAATGGCTCGTCGCGACGACAAAAAACTGACAGTCCCCACTTGACCATGGCCAATGTGAACCCGATGCAGCGGATCCTCGTGATCCGGATCGATTTTCTGGGCGACATGCTGTGCACGACGGCGTTTCTCCGCGCGCTGAAGGAGCGCTGGCCCGGCGCGGAGCTCCATGTGGTCGCGAACCGCTACAACGCGGCCGCGCTGGCCGGAAACCCGGACGTCGACACGATCCACACCTACGTCTATAGCCGTCAATGCGAGCGCAACGACCGTCCCGGGCGGATGCGCGCGCTCTTCGACCGGCTGCGGCTCGTGCGCCGCCTGCGTCGCTTGCGGTTCGACCTCGTGGTCGTGCCGAACGGCGGCATGCATCGCAGCAGCGTGCAGTTCGCGCGCCAGATTGGCGCGAAGGATTGCCGCTGGCACGATGTCGAGACCGAATTCGACGATCGCAAGCCCGAGCATGTCGCCGAGCGGCCGATGTGCCACGAGGCGTTGTCGGGTTTCCGGCTCGTACCCGAGCTCGGCCGCGCCGATGTCGACCGCCTCGCGTTGTCGGTTCATCCCGACCGCGCGCTGCAGGATGCGTGGTACCGGCTGCTCGGCGCGCGTACGAAGCCGCGCGTCGGGCTGTTCGTCACGAACAAGGCGGTCGAGCGCCGCTGGCCGGCGGATCGTTGGCGCGACCTCGCCGAGCGGCTCGCGCCGTACGCCGACGTGATCGTGTTCCGCGACCCGGCCGTCGGCCATGCCCCCGAGGACGACTCGTGGCGCGACGTGTGCGCGCGCCATGTTGCGCCGTCGTCGGTCGCCGAGCTGGTGGCCGCGGCGAGCCTGCTCGATGTGATCGTCTCCGCCGACAGCGCCCCGGTGCATCTCGCGTCGGCACTCGGCGTGCCCGTCGCCGCGCTGTTCCAGGACCGTCCCGAGAAATACCTGCGCTGGCATCCGCTCGGCGTGCCGCACGTGATCCTGCGCGCTGGCGCGACCGTCGACGCGATCGGCGTCGACGCGGTCGAGCGTGCGGTGAATCACCTGCTGCCGCAGGCCGCCCATCGCGACGAACCGTTGGCAGACGCCGTAGACGCGCAGCCGGCGGCCGCGGCTGTGACGCCGGTGATCATGACCATCGCTTCGTAGCGCCACGGGCATCGCAGGCATCGCGTACGCCACCGGCGCGCGGTGCGCCTGCCGCGCTGCACCGGGCGAGTGGGGCCGTATCAGGGCAATCGCACGGCCGATTCGCCCTGTCGCGCCGGCTGCTGCAAAATCCTGTACATTGCCAGCCTTGTTCAGCCAGCCAGACACACCCGCCGTGGCCCTGTTTTCTTCTGCCCGCCCGCCCAGAACCATCCTCGTTGCCGCGACGCGCCGTATCGGCGACGTGCTGCTGACGACGCCGCTCGTCCGTTCGCTGAAGGCCCGCTGGCCTGAAGCGCAGATCGACATGCTGGTGTTTCGCGGCACCGAAGGCGTGCTCGAGCACAATCCGGACGTGCGGCGCGTGATCGTCGTCGCGCAACGCGCGGGATTCCGCGAGCGGCTGCGCGACGCGCTGTCGATGTGGCGTCGCTACGATCTCGCGTGCGCGGCGCTGAGCTCCGACCGGCCGCGCTTCTACAGCTGGTTCGCGGGCCGCAAGCGGGTCGGCCTCGTCGATCCGAACCGCGTGACGTGGCTCACGCGGATGATGCTGAACGGGATCGCGATCAATCACCACGAATCCGCGCATACGGTCGTCAGCACGCTGGCGCTCGCCCCCGTGATCGGCATCGAGCCGGTGTCCGAGGTCGTCGCGCCCGGCATCGGCGACGATCCGGCGCGGCGCGCGCGCTTCGACGCGTGGCTGGCCGAATCGCCGGCGATCCGCGCCGGCAAGCCGCTGGTCGTCCTGCATCCGTATCCGATGTTCCGTTACAAGCAATGGCGGCTCGACGGCTGGGTCGAGATGATCGGCTGGCTGCGCGAGCACGGCTTCGCGGTCGCGCTGTCGGGCGGCCCGGCGGACAGCGAGCGTGAGTATGCGGAGCAGGTCGCAGCCGAAGCGGGCGGCGATGTACTGAACCTGGTCGGTCGCCTGACGTTCGGCGAAAGCGCCGAACTCGTGCGGCGCGCACGGCTTTTCATCGGGCCCGACACCGGCGCGACGCACGTCGCGGCCGCGACCGGCACCGACACGATCGCGCTGTTCGGCCCGTCCGACCCCGTGCGCTGGGGGCCGTGGCCGCAGCACTGGCCGGCGACCGAGAATCCTTGGCCGCTGCGCGGTTCGGGGCGGCACGGGAACGTGTGGCTGCTGCAGGGAGAGGGCGATTGCGTGCCGTGCCGGCACGAGGGCTGCGAGCGCAAGGTCGACAGCCGCAGCGACTGCCTCGCCAATCTCGGTGCGCAGCGCGTGAAAGCCGCGGCGGCCGAAATGCTCGGGCTGAATCCGCCGGGCCCGGCCGAAGCCGTCGTCGATACGTCGCGACTGCATCGCACCGGATCCGACTGACGCGCGGGCGACGCGCGTTTCCTGCCGGTTGCCGGCGGCTTGTTTGGCGACGAGCCAGCCGCCCGGCCCGTTTCCGTCGAAGATCGAGCGTGAACGCCGCGGTGGCCGAAGCCGGCCGCCGGCGGGGCGTACCGCCGCTGCGCATTACGCGCTGCGCCGGATCGCCGACGTTTCGCGCGGCAGCGCCTCGGCGCGCTCGCCGCAGCCGAGCAGGATGCCGGCCAGCAGCACGATCAGGTGCCCTTCGGCGAAATCGAGCAGCAGCGAATTGGCGAGACTGCCGATCGCGAAGATCGCGAGCCAGCCGAGCAGCAGATGCCGCGAGCGCGGATCGAGCGTGCGGCTGCCGCGCGCAATCTGCACGATCAGGTTGACGAACAGCACCAGGCCGAGCGTGCCGAGCTGCACGGCCATCAGCAGGTATTCGTTGTGCGGATTCGACGTGAGCTGGCCTTCGGCTGCCGTCTTGCCGGCCGTGAGCTTCTCGAATTCGGATTCGAGGCCGCCCGCGCCATAGCCGATCACCGGGTGCTGGCGATACAGTTCGAGCCCCTTCTTGTACCACTCGAGGCGCAGACCGGTCGACGTGGCCGCATCGCTTTGCCGGTATTGCTGCACTTCCGTCACGACCTTCGTCAGCCGGCCGTTGTGAACCGTGCACGCGGCGATCACGAGCGCGATGCCGGCCAGCACGAACACGCCGGCGGCGAGCCCCGCGCGCAGCGCCGATTGCCGGCGCAGCAACAGCACGAAACGCACGGCGACGACGAGGATCAGCAGCAGCGCGATGACCTGCCCGGTGCGTCCCTGCAGCATCACGAACACGTTGACGAGCGACCATGCGGCAACGCCCGCATACGCGGCACGCGACAGCGCCGTGCGGGCCGCCAACGCGAGATCGGCGGCCTGGTAGAACAGCAGCGCGCCGAACATGCCGGCGGCGATGTGGTTCTTGAACACCCAGGCGCGTGACAGCGGCAGCTCGGTCGCGTGCGCGGGCCCGATCGCGGTCAGGCCGAGATAGTTGGTGGTCGACAGCAGCAGGATCACGCACAGCGTGCCGAACCAGCAACGCCGCACGATCGGCGCCCAGTTCGAATGGCGGAAGGCGAGCACGGCGAATGGCAGCAGCAGCAGCTTGTCGTACTTGGCGACCCAGTTCCACGCCTTGTTGTGCGGCGCGACCGTATAGGTGACGCTGGCGGCCAGCGCGGCCAGGATCAGCAGCGCCGCGAGCGAGGCCGGATCGGTGACGAACGAGCGCAGGTCGCGCCAGAATTCGGGGGAAATCACGAGCGCGGCGGCGAACAGCCCGCAGAACACGTTGGTCAGCGCGGTCGAGACGGGCACCATGCAGAGCGCGGCGACGGCGAATGCGCGGGCGGCGGTCAGGCGCCGCGAGGCGGGAGCGGAAAACGAAAGCATCGGAACCTGTCGAATGGACGAATGCGGCTTGCGTACGTCGTGCTGCGCGCCGCGCGCCCCGGCGGGAGATCCGGGACGAACGGCGCAGAGTATACGCGAAGCAGGGCGCGTTTCCGTGTCGTTTTCGGGGCCCGATCAGCTGAATGCGCGCTTGATCCGCGAGCGCAGCAGCGCGCGCTTCAGACTGCCTTCCACGGCCGGCGTGTCGAGCGCGACGCGCGTGCCCGCCGGCTCGCCGCGATGCAGGTAGTGGCGGTCGAACGTCGCCTGGGTCATGCCCCATTTGTTCAGAAACTGGCGGCGACCATCGTTCTTGACGATCTTGCCCGTGCTCTTCTGCTGGAAGTGGTAGACGAGGCTGTCGCCGACCCCGATGAAGATCCGGCAGCCGGCATCCCAGAATTTCATCGAGAAGTCGTTGTCGCTGCTCATGCCGGGCGACAGCTCGCTGCTGTAGCCGCCGATCCGGTTCCACCAGTCGCGGTGCACGAGCGTCGGCGGCCAGGTCGAGCCCAGCCAGTCCGCGCGCGCAAGCTTCGGAGCCGCCGCGACGAGGCCCGCCGCGTCGAAATGTTCGGCGTCGCGGCCGAAATTGCTGACCACCACGCACGGGTTGCGCGTGTCGACCGGCTCGACCATCGTGCCCGACAGCATGAAGAGGTCGGTCGGCATCTGTTCGATGCGGCGCACCAGCGCCGTGTCCCAGCCGGGGCAGCAGAACATGTCGTCGTTCATGTAGACGACGTAGTCGCGCGTCGCGCGCGCGGCGGCCGGCTGCAGGAACAGCGACACGTTGTCGTACTGCAGCCCCTCGATGCTGTGCGCGACCAGATCCTTGACCATCGGCGCCATCGCGCGCAGGTCGACGCCGGGCCGGTAGCGGATATACACGGCCGCGGACGACGGCTTGATCTTGTCCGCGAGCGGATCGTTCTCCGGAATCACGACCTGCACGCGCGCGACGACCACGCCCTCGATGTCCTGCAGCGTGCGCGACAGGTCCTGCGACACGCCGTACAGGTAGCGCACGCGCTCCTCGGCCGGCGTCGACACGAGGCCCTGCTTCTGGAACAGCTCGCCGAGGCTCGCGTAGCTCGGCTTCGGCAGCCCGTTCGCCTGCAATACCGTGAGCGCCGACTGCATGTCGCCATCCGCGACGCTGACGAGCCACGCGTTGCGGTCCGACGTGTCGCGCGCGTCGTTGTCCTTCGACGCGCTGATGCCCGCGTCGCCGAGCACCGCGACCATCTGGTTCGCATCGCGCTCCGACAGGCCCGAGTACAGCTCCTTCTGGCACCCGGCCAGCAGCACGAGCAGCCCCGCGAGCAGCGCGCGCGCCGCCCGGCTGCGCCACGCATGCGCGCGCGGCGTCGAATCGATCGTCGTCATCGTATGTCCGCTTCAGGGCGCGTGAGGCCGGGTCCGGCCCACGCGCGCTTTCACTCCTGCGTCTTCAGCACCGTGTGCGTGAAGCCGTTCGCCGCCTGCGCGACCGACAGGCTCAACTGGTATTCCGAAATCGTGGTGGTCGCCGTCCACTGAAAATCCATCGCCTTCACCATCGTCATCATCGGGTCGCTGCGGCTGTCGGCCATCGACGTCAGCATCTCGCTGCGATGCTTGTCGATGTTCGCGTACCGCGCGTCGAGATCGTTGCCGTAGGTGCGCAACCGCTCGACGAGCGACGACTGGTTCGCCTGCGCGGGCGTCATCTGCACGGCCGGCGCCGCATCCGCCGGTGCGCGCGACATCGCGACGCCCGACGAAGACGGCGGCGCGGCCGGCGATGCGCCCGGCTGCATCAGCGCATCGAACTGGCGCACCTGCGCCGGATCGGACGCCGAGCCCGTTGGCTGCGCGGCTCCCGCGAGCGCGGCCGCGCCCGGCGGCGCCGCGCCTACGCCTGTCACTGACATGTCCATGTCCTCCTCGAGAAGCGGACGCCGGACCGGATCGGTCGGGCCCGCCCGGAACGGGCCGGCCGGCACGCGCACGGCCGCCGCCGGGTGCCCTTCGCGGGCAGGA
>NZ_VWWH01000119.1:0-17560 GCF_011753045.1 Burkholderia sp. Ap-955 | reverse complement strand
CGCGCTGATCGAACGGCCCGCCTACCGGCGCGCGGCGCTGATCGTCACGGCACGCGACACGAGCCGCGTGCGCGACGCGCTGGCCGGCGCGATCGCGCGCGGCGAGACCGTCGTGACAATGGTCACCGACATCGGCGGCATCGACCGCGCGCACTTCGCCGGCATCGACAACTACCGGGCCGGGCGCACGGCCGGCTATTACATCGGCCGCCTGGCGGCACGCCCCGGCCGCGTGCTGCTGCTCGGCGGGCGCATGGGCTACCGCGCGCACGCCGACCGGATGGCCGGCTGCCGCGACCAGCTCGCCGAAGCGTTCGCGGCCGTCCGCTGCGACGACGAGCCGGTCGAGACGCTCGACCAGGACGATCGCTGCTACCGCGCGGTGACGAAGGCGCTGCAGGCGCACGACGACGTGGTCGCGATCTACAACAGCGGCGCCGGCTCGGCCGGCATCGAAGCGGCGCTGCGCAAGGCCGGCGCGGCCGGCCGCGTCGTGTGGATCGGCCACGAGATGATCGACCTGCACCGCAGCTTCATCGAATCCGGCGCGATGGATCTCGCGATCGACCAGGATCCGGACGGCCAGGTGATTTCCGCGCTGCAGCACGTGCTGCATGCGTGCGGGATCGTCGAACAGCCGCCACCGGCCGATCCGGTCGAATTCCGCGTGTTCTGTCCGGCAAACGTGAGAACGAGCGCCTACCTGCCGGCCTGAATTCGAACACCCGACACACCGTCTGTCGCGCCGCATGCGCATTGCGAAAAAATCGACCGCCGCATTGGCGATTTTTCGTCAACGTTTGTCATGCAGCCCGCGCCGCGCGTCCGTACATTGGGCAGCCAATCCCATGACAACGGCGGACAGGAGACGATGGCTGAACCGATCCTCATCGGCGTGAACCTCGACGGCGTGCTCGAACACGACGGCCTGCCGTTGCCCACACCCGCCGAACGCTTCCGGAGGGTCGCCGGCGCCGGTGTGTTCGACTACGTCGAGAAGAACCCGGCGCGCGGCGAGGACCTGTCGCCGTATTTCGCGCTGGTCGAACGCCATGCGCTGCCGATTCGCGTGATCGGCGGCATCTGGTGCGCGGGCCGTGACGAAACACACGTCGCCGAGATCATCGACGCGGGCGCGCGCTTCGGCAGCACGGTGCTCAACTGCCAGCTGCATGCGCATCACGCGGACGGCCATCCGCTGTCCGACCGCGAGATCGCCGATTTCTACCTGCAGACCTACGAGCGCGGCGAGCCGGCTGGCTGCCTGCCGAGCCTCGAAGTGCACGTCGACATGTGGAGCGAGGATTTCACGCGCATCGCACGCGTCGCACGGCTTGTCGAGCAGGCCGGCGTGCCGTTCCGGATCACGCTCGATCATTCGCACCTGCTGTTCAAGATCGGCAACCACACCGAACTCGATGCATCGGGCATCCGCGACGCGGCCGACGGCGGCCGACGGTTGCTCGACCCTGCATCGCCCGACGCCCTCTACGCCGACTGGATCGCGCGCAGCTGGGTCCGGCATGCACATGCGCGCAGCGTGATGCCGAACAATCCGGACAACCCGTGGATGCGCCGCGCCGACGGCAGGCCCGGGCGCGGCATACAGTACCCGTTCGTCGCGCCGGCTCCAGGCACCTATCACGGCGCATGGCGCGCGGATGAACTCGACACGTGGAAGGCCGCGCTTCGGCAGTTGCTGCACGCGCAGGCCCACGTACAGCCGGCGCGCGTCGAGCAGATCAGTTGCGAATTCATCCCGTTTCCCGACTACGGCGGCGGCGCGCGCTATTCGATCTTCGACAACAACGTTGCGTGCGCGCATTGGTTGCGCGACACGTGGCGTGCCCTCGCCGCGCCGCCGGCAGCCGACGTCGCGCACACCGGCACCTGATTCGCCCCGCCCCCACTCGAGACCCAAGGACAGAACGATGACGCAAGCCTTCCATTTTTCGCTGAACCGGATGAGCGCACCGCGCTTGCCGTTCGACCGTTACGTCGCGCTGTGCCAGCGCCTCGGCGTCGACACAATCGAGATCCGCAACGATCTCGACGGCGTCGAGATCACCGACGGCATGCCGGCCGCCGCCGTGCGCGCGACTGCCGAGGCCGGCGGCGTGACGATCCTGACGATCAACGCGCTGCAGCGCTTCGAGCAATGGAACGCCGAGCGCGCGGACGAGGCGACCGTGCTGGCCGACTACGCGGCGCAATGCGGCGCGCGTGCGCTGGTGCTGTGCCCGACCAACAGCCGGAGCGACACGCGCAGCGCGGACGTGCGCCACGCGGATCTCGTGAAGGCGCTGAAGGCGCTCAAACCGATCCTCGACGCGCGCGGCCTGCTCGGCTTCATCGAGCCGCTCGGCTTCGAGGAATGCGCGCTGCGCCGCAAGTCGGATGCGGTAAAAGGCATCTACGACGCGGCGGGCGAACAGGTGTTCCGCCTCGTGCACGACACGTTTCATCATCACCTGTCGGGCGAGGACATCTTCTTCCCGAACCTGACGGGCCTCGTGCACATCTCGGGCGTCGAGGAGGACGACCTGCCGGTCGACCGGATGCGCGACGGCCATCGTGTGCTGGTCAGCGGCGCCGACCGGCTCGGCAATATCCGGCAACTGCGCGAACTGCTTGCGCGCGGCTACCGCGGCGCGTTTTCGTTCGAGCCGTTCGCGCAAGAAATCGCCGAAGCCGACGACATCGAGAACCGGCTGCGGGCGAGCATCGACTACGTGCGCGGCGCACTGGCGAATCAATGAGTGCCGCCACGGTACACAGCCAACTGCAACTGCGTACCGGCGCAAATCCACGAAATCAACAGGAGAACGGAATGATCGAATTCGCGTTGTTCGGCGCGGGACGAATCGGCAAGATCCACGCGGCGAATCTCGCGCGCCATCCGGGCGCGAAGCTGAAGTACGTCGTCGACCGGCATGCGCCGTCGGCTGAAGCGCTGGCCCACGCGCACGGCGCGCAGGTGGCCGACGTCGAGCGCGCACTCGGCGATCCGGACGTCCGGGCGGTCGTGATCGCATCGAGCACCGACACGCATGCGGACCTGATCGTCGCGGCCGCGAATGCGGGCAAAGCCATATTCTGCGAGAAGCCCGTCGACCTGACCGTCGAGCGCTCGCGTGCGTGCGCGGACGCCGTCCGGCGCAGCGGCGTGATCTGCATGATCGGCTTCCAGCGCCGCTTCGACCCGACGTTCGCCGCGCTGAAGGCGCGCGTCGAGCGCGGCGAGATCGGCGCGCCCGAAATGCTGGTCGTCACGAGCCGCGATCCGGGCGCGCCGCCCGTCGACTACATCCGCAGTTCGGGCGGCATCTTCAAGGACATGCTGATCCACGATTTCGACGTGTTCCGCTGGATTCTCGGCGACGAAGCGCAGACGCTGCACGCGACCGGCAGCTGCCTGACCGATCCGGCCGTGCACGCCGCGGGCGACATCGATTCGACGGCCGTGACGATCCGCACGCGGCGCGGGCTGCTGTGCCAGATCAACACGTCGCGGCGCGCCGCGTACGGCTACGACCAGCGTTTCGAGCTGCTCGGCAGCAACGGAATGCTGCAGGCCGGCAACGTGCGGCCGACCGAGGTGAGCGCGTGGCTCGCGGCCGGCATCGCGACGGATGTGCCGGAGCCGTTCTTCCTCGAACGCTACCGGCATGCGTACGCGGCCGAGATCGCGCACTTCGTCGATGCGCTGCGCGACGGCACGCCGGTCCGCACGACGATCGACGACGGGCTCGCCGCGCTCGAACTGGCCGAGGCCGCGATGACGTCGTGGAAAACGGAGCGCGTAATCGAGCTGTGATGTCACCGGCGACAAGCGGTGACAGGCGGCGACAGGCGACGGCTAACCGCACAAGCGGGCCGCCGCCGGACGATCGGCAACCCATCCGGACGAGACGCGCTCAGCATGCGACCGCGTCGGGAAAATTTGCCGAAGCGTCGCGCGGCGTGCGCGTGAAAGCACGTATGATGGCGAATTGATCTGCGTCGCCGACATCCCGCTTTTTCACCACCATGCTCGATCACCTCATCTGCGACTGCGACGGCGTGCTCGTCGACAGCGAAATCATTGCCGACCGCGTCCTGCTCGACACGCTGTCCGCCACGTTCCCGAATCTCGACTTCGAAGCCGCCGCCAAGTCGGCGTTCGGCCAGCAGACGTCGCGCTTCCTGGCGGGAATCGAATCCCGCTTCGGGATCGAAATGCCGGCCAACTTCATCGAGACCATCGAGCACAACATCGAGAGCGCACTCGCGCAATCGCTCGCGCCGATCTCCGGCGTGCGCGACGCGCTGCTGAAGGTGAGCCTGCCGGCGGCCGTCGTGTCGAACAGCCGGCTCGCACGCGTGCGCAGCTCGCTGAAGCGCGCGGCGCTCACCGAGATCTTCGGCGATCGCGTGTTCAGCTCCGAACAGGTGGCACGGCCGAAGCCCTACCCCGACGTCTACCTGCATGCGGCGCACACGCTCGGCGTCGCGCCGGAGCGCTGCATCGTCGTCGAGGACAGCGTGTCGGGGCTGAATGCCGCGCGGGCGGCAGGCATGAAGACGATCGCGTTCGTCGGCGCGAGCCACATCCCCGACAATTACGCGGACGCGCTGCGCGCGATGGGCATCACGCGGATCATGCGCAGGATGGACGAACTGCCGGCGTTCGTCGAAGCCGGCATGCGCGGCGAATTCGGGGACGTACAGTCCTGATGGTCATGCCGGCCCGATCACGCTGATCGGGCCGATCCGGCGTGCGCCGGTTCACGCACGCCGTGTCACGGGCGCGAACGCGCCCGCCCTTCCTTTCCCTCAGGCCGGTTCGCAGCAGCGCTCGCGCGCGGCGGCCAGCGCCTCGCGGAACTCGACGAGCTCCGCGATCGTCAGCATCGGCAGCCCGTGCTGTTGCGCGAAACGCTCGACATCGTCGCCGCGCGTCATCGTGCCATCCGGATTCATCAGTTCGCACAGCACGCCGGCCGGCTTCAGGCCCGCGAGGATCGACAGGTCGACCGTGCCTTCGGTGTGACCGCGGCGCGCCAGCACGCCGCCCGGTTGCGCACGCAACGGAAACACGTGGCCCGGGCGCACGATGTCGTGCGGCTTCGCCCCTTCTGCGATCGCCGCGCGGATCGTCGTGACGCGATCGGCCGCCGATACGCCCGTATGCACGCCTTCGCGCGCCTCGATCGACACGGTGAACGCAGTGCCGTTGCGGCTCTCGTTGGTCTGCACCATCGGCGGCAGCTCGAGCGCACGCACGGTATCGTCGGTCAGGCACAGGCACACGATGCCGCTGCATTCGCGGATCAGCAGTGCCATCGTCTCGGGCGTGATGCACTCGGCGGCAACGATCAGGTCGGCTTCGTTCTCGCGGTCATGGTCGTCCTGCAGCACCACGGCACGGCCGGCGCGCATCGCTTCGAGCGCGGCGGCGATGCGCGGCGGCACCGGTTCGGAATCCAGCAACGGGAGATCGGCAAAGGCGTCGGCGGGTGCCGACGAAACGGACATCAAGGACATGTGAAACGCTCCTCGCAAATACGATTTGGGCGAAAAACGTTTCAGGGCATTGCAAACAGACAGAACGACAACCCGCTTCGCACACATCGCGAAGCGGCCCTGACGGACATGACTATCTGCACATCTTCTCTCATCCGGACTATGACCGTCGGCTCTGGCATTCGACCAGATCTGCTGACCCCGCGCGTTTGCGCGGGCGCTCGCGGGCTCGCCGGCTTACGCCAGCCTACCGCCGGTGGGGAATTTCACCCCGCCCTGAAGACGCACTGATTGCCGGATGGGCCAACCCCATCGACGGCGGGCCAAGCATACAACAGCTGCGCAGCGAACACTGCCTAAAACCTTACTGACGACTCCGTCTAACGGCATCGTCCAAACGGCCGACGGACGACCCGCGTGCTCGTCCGAACGGCGAGCACGCGAGCCGCTTCCGCGCGGCCTGCGTTGCGCGGTCAGCCGGCCGCGTGCGCGGCATGTGCCGCGTGCGCCGCATCGGGCACGAGCCAGCGCGGCGGCACCTCGGGGCTCACCGTCACGCGGAATGCGCGCGCCTCGCTGTCGCCCGGGTTGCGCAGGCTGTACGGCTGGTCGGCATCGAACACGATCGCATCGCCGGTCGCGAGCAACTGGCGGCGGTCGTGCACGCTGACTTCGAGCGTGCCCTCGCTGACGACGAGGTTGACCGTCGTGCCGGGCGCGCGGCGGGCGCCGGGCTCCGTATGCAGCGGCGCGATCCGCAGCTCGTGGAACTCGGCCGCGGCCGGCTCGCCTTCCGGGTACAGCGCCCGCGCCGAGAAGCGGCCGTTCGAGCTGACGACCCGCGACGCACGCTCGGCCGCCAGGTGCTCGAAGCCGTTCACCGCATGGCGCCGCAGGAACGCGGCGACCGATACCTTCAGCGCCGCGGCGATCTTGCAGAGCACCTTGATCGACGGCACGCTGCGCGCCGACTCGATCTGCGCGAGCATCGCGCGCGACACGCCGGACAGCCGCGCGAGCGCATCGAGCGACAATTGCCGCTCGGCGCGCAACCGCGCGAGGTTCACACCGACGACCTGTTCGAGAGCGTCGAGCGACGCGGACGCCCGCGCATCGGCGGCGTTGCCGGATTCGAAGGAAGACACGTCGCGCACGAGCGCCAGGGATGAAGACATAGCATTGCCTCCGGGCCGCGGTGCAGCCCTGCGTATGGGGTAAGCCGGGATCGGAATCGGGTTGCGCCAGCAACGGCGCGTATCGAAACGCTATCACCCGGCCTTGCACCGGCAAACGAAGTTATCTTCACACCGTTATCAGCATCGCGGAGGAATGCGTTCCTCGCGAACCTTTTCCCGCCGCTATCGCGTCGCGCCGGTGCCGCGCGTTGCACCGTTCATTGCGCCGCCGGCGCCGTGCCGCGCGCCGGCCCGCGCGCGTCGAGCCGCATCGCGAACCACGTGACGACGAGCGCCGCGAACGTCACCGCGACGGCCACCCAGGGCAGCGCATCGAGCGCCAGGCCGTGTTCCAGCGCAAGGCCGCCGAGCCACGCGCCGAGCGCATTGCCGACGTTGAACGCGCCGATGTTCAGCGTCGATGCGAGATGCGGCGCGCTCGCAGCCTTCTCGACCACGTGCGCCTGGAGCGGCGGCACCGTCGCAAATGCGGCGATCCCCCATACGAACACGGTGACGGCCGCCGCGACCGGATGGTGGCTCGTCGTGGCGAACACGACCATCACGGCCATCAGCGCAACGAGGATCGCGATCAGCGACGGCATCAGCGCGCGGTCGGCGAGCTTGCCGCCGAGCGTGTTGCCGATCGTCAGTCCCGCGCCGAACAGGACGAGGATCAGCGCGACCGCACGCGGCGAATAGCCCGACACGGTCTGGAGAATCGGCGCGATGTACGTGAACACGACGAACACGCCGCCGAAGCCGAGCACGGTCATCAGCAGTGCGAGCCACACCTGCGGCTCCTTCAGCACGCGCACTTCGTGGCCGAGGCCGACCGGCCCGCTGTCGTGGCGGTTCGGCACCAGCGCGGCGACGCCGCCGAGCGACAGCACGCCGAGCGCGGCGACGATCCAGAACGACGCGCGCCAGCCGAGCAACTGGCCGACGAAGGTGCCGAACGGAACGCCGAGCACGTTCGACAGCGTGAGCCCCGTGAACATCAGCGCGATCGCGCTCGCACGCTTGTCGGCCGGCACGAGCGACGCGGCGACCACCGCGCCGATCCCGAAGAACGACCCGTGCGCGAACGACGTGACGACGCGCGCGACCATCAGCATCGCGTAGCCGGACGCGGTCGCGCACAGCACGTTGCCGACGATGAAGATCGCCATCAGACACTGCAGCGCGGCCTTGCGCGGCATGCGGCTCGTCAGCACCGCGAGCAGCGGCGCGCCGGCCGCGACACCGAGTGCGTAGCCCGTGACCAGCAGGCCGGCCGACGGCAGCGACACGGCCAGGTCGCGCGCGACTTCGGGCAACAGGCCCATGATGATGAACTCGGTGGTACCGATGGCGAAGGCGCTGATCGCAAGCGCCAGTAACGGAATGGGCATGTCGTTCTCCGGAAGGCGGCGGACGCGGCGCCCGGTCGGTGCCGCACCGCACAAAAGGCAGGATGTGCGCATTGTCCCGAAGATGCCGATATTTGATAATTGGCGTGGCATTTGAACCATTTTCAAATATTTCTGGAAAATCGTATGGATCGACTGGGCGACATCCGGCTGTTCGTCGAGGCGGCCGAACTGGGTAGCCTGTCCGCCGCCGGGCGCAAGCTGAACCTCACGCCGGCCGCCGCGAGCGCGCGCCTCGCGAAGCTCGAGGCGGCGGTCGCCACGCGGCTGTTCGACCGTTCGACCCGGCAGTTGCGGCTCACCGACGAGGGCCGCCTGTACCTGACCGGTTGCCGGCAGGCATTGCAGGCGCTCGACGACGCGAACGCGCTGCTGCAGGCCGGCCGCAACGTCGTCGGCGGCCGGGTGCGGCTGTCGGCGACGTCCGATTTCGGCCGCCGCCGGCTGCTCGACTGGCTCGACGAATTCACCGCGCGCTACCCGGACGTGACGTTCTCGCTGACGGCGTCCGACTCGACGGTGAACCTGTGGCAGGACGAGATCGACCTCGCGATCCGCTTCGCGGCGCCGCCCGACGGCGCGCTGATCGCCCGCCGGCTCGCCGCGGACCGGCGCGTGCCGTGCGCGGCGCCGTCTTTCATCGAACGCCACGGCGTGCCGAGTGACCCGCACGATCTGGCCCGCTTTCCGTGCAACGTGATCACGGTGGCGTCCGGCCCGATGAACACGTGGCGCTTCACGCGCGGCGACCGAGGCGACGAAATGCAGACCTGCACGGTGCCGCTCGCCACCGCGTTCGAGACCAACGACGGCGGCCTTGCCCGCGAGTGGGCGCTGCGCGGCCGCGGCATCGTGCTGAACTCGATCTGGGATGTCGCCGACGACATCCGCGCCGGGCGGCTCAAGGTCCTGTTGCCCGACTGGCGGCACCAGAGCGCGCCGCTGCACGCGATTTATCCGGGCAAGCGCTACATGGCGCCGCGCGTGCGCGTGCTGCTCGACTTTCTCGCCGAACGCTTCGCGCGCGAGGAAGCCGCGCTCGACGACCTGCTGAACGCGTGCCGCTGACGGCCGGCCCGCCACCATGCAGGGGTCGGAACGTGAAAACCGGCGTCGCGCGCCCGCAACCGACCGCCCGTCCGTCGGGGCGTGAAAAGCTATAATGGAAGGCTTTCCCGACGGCCTTTCCTGTCCGATGCGCGCAATTCGCGCGCCGCGCACGGCCGTCCCGATTCACTCTTGACGACGCCCCCAGGTCAACCACTGCGAACGGCGAACCCCCATGACCAAGAAAGTTTACGTAAAGACCTTCGGCTGCCAGATGAACGAGTACGACTCGGACAAGATGGTGGACGTGCTGAATGCGGCCGAAGGCCTCGAAAAGACCGATACGCCGGAAGACGCGGACATCATCCTGTTCAACACCTGCTCGGTGCGTGAAAAGGCGCAGGAGAAGGTGTTCTCCGATCTCGGCCGCGTGCGCGAACTGAAGGAAGCGAAGCCCGGCCTGCTGATCGGTGTCGGCGGCTGCGTGGCCAGCCAGGAAGGCGCATCGATCGTGTCGCGCGCGCCGTACGTCGACCTCGTGTTCGGCCCGCAAACCCTGCACCGCCTGCCGCAGATGATCGACGCGCGCCGCGAAAGCGGCCGTGCGCAGGTCGACATCTCGTTCCCCGAAATCGAGAAGTTCGACCACCTGCCGCCCGCGCGCGTCGAGGGGCCGAGCGCGTTCGTGTCGATCATGGAAGGCTGCTCGAAGTACTGCAGCTACTGCGTGGTGCCGTACACGCGCGGCGATGAAGTGTCGCGCCCGCTCGACGACGTGCTGACCGAAGTGGCCGGCCTCGCCGACCAGGGCGTGCGCGAAGTCACGCTGCTCGGCCAGAACGTGAACGCGTATCGCGGCGCGCTGGCGGCCGGCTCGTCGGAAATCGCCGATTTCGCGACGCTGATCGAATACGTCGCCGACATCCCCGGCATCGAGCGGATCCGCTACACGACGTCGCATCCGAAGGAATTCACGCAGCGCCTGATCGACACCTACGCAAAGGTGCCGAAGCTCGTGAGCCATCTGCACCTGCCCGTCCAGCACGGCTCCGACCGCATCCTGATGGCGATGAAGCGCGGCTACACGGTGCTCGAATACAAGTCGGTGATCCGCAAGCTGCGCGCGATCCGCCCGGACCTGTCGCTGTCGACCGACATGATCGTCGGCTTCCCCGGCGAGACCGAGGACGATTTCGACAAGATGATGGCGCTCGTGCACGAGATGAGCTACGACACCAGCTTCTCGTTCATCTACAGCCCGCGCCCCGGCACGCCGGCCGCGAACCTGCACGACGACACGCCGCGCGAAGTGAAGCTCAAACGCCTGCAACATCTGCAGGCGACCATCGAGGAAAACGTCGCGCGCATCAGCCAGTCGATGGTCGGGAAGGTCGAGCGGATCCTCGTCGAGGGCCCGTCGCGCAAGGACCCGAACGAACTCGCGGGCCGTACCGAGAACAACCGGGTCGTGAATTTCCCGGCGCCGCTCGCGTCGCACCCGCGCCTGATCGGCCAGATGATCGACGTGAAGATCAACCACGCCTACCCGCATTCGCTGCGCGGCGAGCTCGTGCTCGTCAGCGACGACGCGAGCGCGGCCACGCACTGACGCTCAACAGGAGCCCGACGCCACTTTGAAGCCGACCCAAGCACTGGAATTCGTCGCGCCGCGCGACGACAACGCGCGCCTCGCCAACCTCTGCGGCCCGCTCGACGAGAACCTGCGGCAGATCGAACAGGCGCTCGACGTCACGCTGTCGCGACGCGGCCACCGGATCGCGATCCGCGGGCGCGGCGCCAAGCTCGCGCTCACCGCACTCGAGAACTTCTACAACCGCGCGCGCGATGCGCTGTCGGTCGACGACATCCAGCTCGCGCTGGTCGAAGTGCGCCATACGTCCGGCAACGGCCGCCAGGACACGCTCGACGTGCGCTTTCGCGGCGACCCCGACCATCCGTTCGACGAGCCCGTCGTGCAGCTCGACGCCAGCGAGCCGGACGAGGAGCCCGCGCCGAAGCTCTACACGCGGCGCGCCGACCTGCGCGGCCGCACGCCGGCGCAGCGCGAGTACCTGAAGCAGATCCTGTCGCACGACGTGACGTTCGGCATCGGGCCGGCCGGCACCGGCAAGACCTACCTCGCGGTCGCGTGCGCGGTCGACGCGCTCGAGCGCGACCAGGTCAAGCGGATCGTGCTGACGCGCCCGGCCGTCGAGGCCGGCGAGCGGCTCGGCTTCCTGCCGGGCGATCTCGCGCAGAAGGTCGACCCGTACCTGCGTCCGCTGTACGACGCGCTGTACGACCTGCTCGGCTTCGACAAGACGGCGAAGATGTTCGAGCGCCAGATGATCGAGATCGCGCCGCTCGCGTACATGCGCGGCCGCACGCTGAACCACGCGTTCATCATCCTCGACGAGGCGCAGAACACGACGCCCGAGCAGATGAAGATGTTCCTCACGCGGATCGGCTTCGGCTCGAAGGCGGTGGTGACCGGCGACACGAGCCAGGTCGACCTGCCGCGCGGCCACAAGAGCGGCCTCGTCGAGGCGCAGCAGGTGCTCGGCGGCGTGCGCGGCATCGCGCTCACGCGCTTCACGAGCGCGGACGTCGTGCGCCATCCGCTCGTCGCGCGCATCGTCGAGGCGTACGACGAATTCCACGCGCAGCACCAGGACGGCTGACCGGCCGGCGGCACCTGTACGCCGCCCCGGCATGACGGCCCGGCCCGGCCCGCCAGACGGCGCGCCGGGCTTTTTTTCGCCTGTGTGAATTCGGGTGCGATCGGCCGTTTGGTGTATCCTCAACGCGTCCTAATCGCCGCACGCGTCATGAAATCCTCCCGTTCCCGCAAGTCCGAGCGCGCCAAGTCCGCCGCGCCCGCCTCCCCCCGCCTGTCGCTGTTCGATGCGAAGGGCAAGGCCCGGACCGTCAACGCGCAAGGGCTGCGAATCGACTTCCCGGATGGCCGCAGCCTGATGTTCGACCTGTCGGGCAGTTCGGGAGAAGCCGCCGTCGCGATCGTCGCGCAGCACAACGATCCGGTCATGCGCGCGAAGCTCGCGCTGCAGCCCGAGCACTACGACAGCGTGACGCTGCACGTGGGTGCCGAGCCCGCCCCGCGCGAAGACGACACCGAAGACGCGCTGCGCGAGCCGGAGCTCGACCTGTCCGTGCAATACGGTGATGAAATCACGAGCGACGTGCGCAAGACGCTGCCGAAGCGCAAGCTGATCGCCGAGTGGATCGAGCCCGCGCTGTTCGCCAGCGCGCAGCTCACCGTGCGCTTCGTCGGCGAAGAAGAAGGCCGCACGCTGAACGCCGGCTACCGCCACAAGGACTACCCGACCAACGTGCTGACCTTCGCGTACGACGCGGCACCCGACGGCACCGTGATCGGCGACCTCGTGCTGTGCTGCCCGGTCGTCGAGAAGGAAGCGCACGACCAGGGCAAGCCGCTCACGGCCCACTACGCGCACCTGCTGGTGCACGGCGCGCTGCACGCGCAGGGCTACGACCACGAGACGAGCGACGAGGACGCAGCCGAAATGGAAGCGCTCGAAGTCGACATCCTCGCGAAGCTGGGTTTCCCGAACCCGTACCAGTAAGCCCTCCGCCCGATGCGTAACGCCGCGATGCTGCCGCCCGCCTACCCGCCGTCGATCGGCGAAGGCCGTCTGCTGACGGAAGACGAGCTCGCGGCGTCGCTCGCGCACACGATGCGCGACTGGGACGGCCAGCAGGATCTCTGGCTGTTCGGCTATGGCTCGCTGATCTGGAACCCGGGGTTGCCGACCGTCGCCGCTGTGCGCGGCAAGGTGCACGGCTATCACCGCGGGCTCTACCTGTGGTCGCGCGTGAACCGCGGCACCCCCGAACGCCCGGGCCTCGTGCTCGCGCTCGATCGCGGCGGCTCCTGCTCGGGCATCGCGTTCCGGCTCGCCGGCCCGACTGCGCAACCGCACCTCGAAACGTTGTGGAAGCGCGAAATGCCGATGGGTTCATACCGGCCTGCGTGGCTGCCATGCTCGCTGGAAAACGGCGAACGCGTGAACGCGCTCGCGTTCGTGATGCGCCGCGATGCGCCCACCTACACGGGCAAGCTGACCGATCCCGTCGTGAAGGAAGTGTTCAGCTGCGCGGCCGGCCGTTACGGCACGACGCTCGACTACGTGAGCCGCACGGTCGACGCGCTGCGCGCGAGCGGCATCCCCGATCGCGCACTCGAAGGGCTGCTCGCGCGATGCCGGTGATGCGGCACGGCGCCCGGCTTGCCACCACGCGCTGCCGCGCCGCGTGCGCATTCGAACGAGGGCACTCCCGATGATGAAACCGTCACGCTGGTCGCATTGCAAGATTGCCGCGCTGATCGTCGCCGCGAGCGTCGCGCTGTCCGGCTGCGGAATCCTGGGCTGCGGCGGCGCCGCGACCAACGGCGCGGCCGCCGGCGGCTGCTCGGCCGGCATGCGGTTCTGAACCGCGGCGCGGCGACACAACCCGCGTGCGACAGAATGCCGCCCCGGGCCGCCTCCGCCGGACGTTTTCCCGCGTCACGGCGCCCCGCCCCTTCCGCACCCGTTTTTTGCCGCCGCTGCCCCGCCGCGCTTTTCTGAGATAGGATGGAACCGAGGACGATGCCGCGCCCGGCGCGGCCGTCCGCGAGCGGGCCCGCGCGAGCCGCGCACCCTGGCCGTGCGGCCGGTGTGACACGGTCGCGTCGTGCCCTTGGTGTATCCTTGCCTACTCCGTGACAGCGCGCTCCGGCATGACCCGGGCGCACCACCATGAACGATTCGTATCCCAGTCGTAAGCTAACCGACAAACCGCAAGAAAAGCGCTCGCTGCTCGAGCGCCTGACCGACTTCATCTCGCCCGAGCCCGAATCCCGCGGCGAGTTGCTGGAAATCCTCCAGGATGCCCACGAGCGCAACCTGATCGACGCCGATTCGCTGTCGATGATCGAAGGCGTTTTCCAGGTATCCGACCTGTGCGCACGCGACATCATGGTGCCGCGCGCCCAGATGGACGCGATCAACATCGCCGACAAGCCCGAAGATTTCATCCCGTTCGTCCTCGAGAAGGCGCACTCGCGCTACCCCGTGTACGAGGAGAACCGCGACAACGTCATCGGCGTGCTGCTCGCGAAGGATCTGCTGCGTTTCTATGCCGAAGAGGAATTCGACGTGCGCGGGATGCTGCGCCCGGCCGTGTTCATTCCCGAATCGAAGCGCCTGAACGTGCTGCTGCACGACTTCCGCGTGAACCGCAATCACCTCGCGATCGTCGTCGACGAATACGGCGGCGTCGCGGGCCTGATCACGATCGAGGACGTGCTCGAGCAGATCGTCGGCGACATCGAGGACGAATACGACTTCGACGAGGAAGCCGGCAACATCATCTCGGGGCCCGACGGCCGCTACCGCGTGCGTGCGCTCACCGAGATCGAGCAGTTCAACGAGACGTTCGGCACCGATTTCCCCGACGACGAAGTCGACACGATCGGCGGGCTGATCACGCATCATTTCGGCCGCGTCCCGCATCGCGGCGAGAAGCTGCAGCTCGGCAATCTCGTGTTCGAGATCCAGCGCGGCGATGCACGCCAGGTCCACGTACTGCTGGTGCGCCGCAACCCGCTCGCCAGCCGTCGGGCCGAAGCCTCGCACGAGGACTGACCGTCGCGCGCCAGCCGCGCGTTCCACAACCGCTCGCCCTCTTCCGCTTCACATGGACGATCCGATCCTGTCCCGCCCGGCTGGCGGCCTTCTCGCGCCGACACCCGGCCGCGCGCTGCCGCGCTGGCACTATCCGGCCGCGCTGCTCGCCGGCGCAGCCAATACGCTCAGCTTCGCACCGACGCCGCATGGCGGCTGGCTGCAACTCGTCGTATTCGTCTGGTTTTTCGCGCAGCTCACACGCACCGCAAGCTGGCGCAGCGCCGCGCTCACCGGCGGCGCGTTCGGCTTCGGCAACTTCATCACCGGCGTCTGGTGGCTCTACATCAGCATGCACGTGTACGGCGAGATGGCCGCGCCGCTCGCGGGCGGCGCGCTCGTGCTGTTCTCGCTGTACCTGTCGCTATACCCGGCGTTCTCCGCCGGGCTGTGGTCGTTCTGCGCGGGCCATGCGTGGCATCGCCGCACGCCCGACCCGCGGCCGTTCTCGCCGACCTGGCACGGCGCATTCGCGTTCGCGAGCGCCTGGGCACTCGGCGAATGGCTGCGCGGCACCGTCCTCACCGGCTTCCCGTGGCTTGCCAGCGGCTATCCGCAGGTCGACGGCCCGTTCGCGGGCTTCGCGCCGGTCGCCGGCGTGTACGGAATCGCGTGGGTGCTCGCGCTGTTCGCCGCGCTCGTCGTGCAGGCGCTCGCCGCCGCCCGGCCGTCGCCGCTCGCCGAGCCCCGCGCCGGCAATGCGCGCGTGCGCATCGCCGCGCCGGCCGGCATCGCGGTCGCGCTGATCGCGGTCGGTCTCGGGCTGTCGCAGGTCACGTGGACGGTGCCCGCGAACAAGCCGCTCACGGTGCGGCTGCTGCAGGGCAACGTGAAGCAGGACATCAAGTTCGAGGAAGCGGGCATCG
Organism: Burkholderia sp. Ap-955; assembly: GCF_011753045.1. Lineage (NCBI taxonomy): Bacteria > Pseudomonadati > Pseudomonadota > Betaproteobacteria > Burkholderiales > Burkholderiaceae > Burkholderia > Burkholderia sp. Ap-955. The sequence continues at coordinate 1,847 of NZ_VWWH01000119.1, read as the reverse complement.
ACGCGGCGATCAAGATGTACACGCAGATGATCATCGAGAAGCCGGCCGACCTGATCGTCACGCCCGAAACCGCGATCGCGGTGATGATCCAGGAGCTGCCCGAGCCGTTCGCCGTCGCGATCCGCAAGTTCAGCGACACGACGGGCTCGTCCGTGCTGTTCGGCGCGGTCGGCGCATCGGTGACCGAGGACGGCCACTACGTCGACTATACGAACAGCCTGTACGGCGTGACGCCGAATTCGCGCGACATCTATCACTACGACAAGCACCACCTCGTGCCCTTCGGCGAATTCATCCCGTGGGGCTTCCGGTGGTTCGTCGACCTGATGAAGATGCCGCTCGGCGACTTCGCGCGCGGCGCACTCGTGCAGAAGCCGTTCCTCGTGCACAACCAGCCCGTGATGGCCGACATCTGCTACGAGGACTTGTTCGGCGAGGAAATCGCCGCGACGATCCGCGACAATCCGCAGCCGCCGGGCGTTCTCGTCAACGTGACGAACCTCGCGTGGTTCGGCGACACGATCGCGCTCGACCAGCACCTGCAGATCGCGCGGATGCGCTCGCTCGAGACGGGCCGGCCGATGCTGCGCTCGACCAACACGGGGATGACGGCCGCGATCGATGCGCAAGGCCGCGTGCTCGGGCAGCTGAAGCCGTTCACGATCGGCTCGCTCGACGTGCGGATCGAAGGCACCAGCGGCTTCACGCCCTACGTGACGAGCGGCAACAACATCGTGCTCGCGGCGTCGCTCGTGCTGCTCGCGTTCGGCTTCACGTTCGGCCCCGGGCTGCGCCGGCGCAACGGCAAGAAGAACGGCGACGCCCAGCCGGAATGACGCAACGGGCGGCCGCTGCGCAGTGCGTGGCGGCCGCCGCCGAATGCGACATGCTGCAACCTGCAGCGGCGGCCCGCGGCCGCGAAACGGCCGGCTGCTCAGGCCTCCCGGGTCGCCTCCTCCGATTGAACCGGCTGCGCGGCGAGGCGCCGCAGGTCGCGGCTCACCGCCTCCATCACCGGTTCCCACGCGCCGAACACCGGTTGCCGGTACAGCGTCGCGGTCGGGTACCACGGGCTGTCCTTGCGTTCGAGCAGCCACGGCCAGTGCGGATTCACGTCGAGCAGCACCCAGGTGCGCGCGCCGAGCGCACCCGCCAGGTGCGCGACCGACGTGCACACGGTGATCACGAGATCCAGCGCACCGATGAACGCGGCCGTATCGTCGAAGCTCGTCAGTTCCGCCGTGACGTCCTCGATCGCGAAGCCCGCCGCGCGCGCCGCCTCGACATCCGCGTTCGCGCCCGGCTGCAGCGAATAAAACGCGACGCCGTCGATCCCGCGGAACGCGTCGGCATAGCGCTCGAGCCCGACCCGCCGGAACGGATTGCGCTGGTGCCCCGCGCTGCCCGTCCACACGAGCCCGACCTTCAGCCGGCGGTCGCCCGCGAGCCGCGCGCGCCACGCATCGCGCGCATGCGGATCGGCCCGCAGATACGGCACCGACGACGCGTGCGTCGACGCTTCCATGCCGAGCATCAGCGGCAGGCCGATCAGCGGTACTTCGTAATCGAAGGCCGGCAGCAATTCGACGCCGCCGCCCGCGCTGAACGCGTCCGCATGCGCGCCGAGGCTGCGCTGCATCAGCGTGCCCACCAACGGGAACGTATTCCAGATGAGCCGGCCGCCCTCGCGATGCACGCGCTCGGCGAGCGGCGCGACGAAGCGGCAGAACTGCAGCACGTCGCCGAGCCCCTGCTCGCCCCACACGAGCAGCGTCTTGCCGGCGAGCGGCTCGCCCTGCCAGCGCGGGCCCGGCAGCACCGGCCGGCGGCCGCGCAACTCGCCCGCG
>NZ_VWWH01000118.1:0-17823 GCF_011753045.1 Burkholderia sp. Ap-955 | reverse complement strand
AGCTCGCGCCGCCGCGCGCGCGGCGCGGCGCGCGCCGGCCAAGCAGCGCTGGCTGTGGGTGTTGTCCGACGGACGCACGCGCGAGGCGCCCGCGAAACCCGCGGCGGCCGATCACGTCGTGTTCGTCGACTTTGACGATGCGGCCGTGCGGATCGGGCAGGGCGCGCGGCTGGCCGACGCGTGGGGCGCGCAGTGGGTGACGGCCGACGCGCTGTGCACGGGTCGCGCCGGCTGATGGCCGGCCGTGCGCTATGATCGCCGTTTCTGCTTCAACCCATTGGAACAACCCGCCATGCAAGTACTGGTCGATGCCGACGCGTGTCCCGCCGTCATCAAGGACATGCTGTTTCGCGCCGCGCGTCGTGCCGAAATCTGCGTGACGCTGGTCGCGAACCAGTTTCTGCGCACACCGCCGTCGCCGTTCATCAAGGCGGTGCAGGTACCGGCCGGCTTCGACGTGGCCGATGCGCGCATCGTCGAGCTGGTGGAAGCGGGCGACCTCGTGATCACCGCCGACATTCCGCTGGCCGCCGCCGTGCTCGACAAGGGCGCGCATGCGCTCGACCCGCGCGGTAACTGGTTCAGCCGCGAGAACATCGAGGAACGCCTGTCGACGCGCGCGATGATGGATCAGTTGCGCAGCGCGGGCATCGACACGGGCGGGCCGGCGCCGTTCAGCGCACGCGACGGCAAGGCGTTTGCCTCGCAGTTCGACCGGTTCCTGGCGCGACAGGGCAAGCCTTGAGGTTGCATCGCGGCGGCCGCGTGTCGTGATCGCCCTGCGTGGGGCTACCCCTGCGCGCCATGCGCTGCATCACCGAATCCGCGTTGAATCGCGCGCATCGCCCAGACGCGGATGCAGGTTCGTGCCGGCGCTGTTATCGTGGCAGAAACCACAACACAGCATAGGAGCGCACGCGTGTCACCGACTCAACTTCTCGTTCCGACCTACACCCAGATGCTGCGCGCGCAGTCCGCGTGGCTCGACAAGGCTGCCGCACACCGCGAGGCCGCGGGCGACGCGCCCGACGCGGCGATGTTGCTGAAGCTGGCGCCCGACATGTATCCGCTCGCGGCACAGGTGCGCTTCTCGTGCTTCCAGGCGATGGAGCCCATCCACCGGCTGCGCGGCGAATCGTTGCCGGCCGCGCTGCTCGCATTGCGCGAGGCGGGATGGCATGCGGATGCGCAGCCCGGCACGCTCGCCGACGCGCAGGCGATCATCGCCGGCACGCTGACCTTTCTCGGCGACCTCGCGCCGGATGCGCTCGATCGCGGTGCCGCACTGCCGATCGCGCTCGACATGCCGAACGGGATCGCGTTCGACATGACGGGCGAACAGTACGCGCGCGACTGGGCGCTGCCGCAGTTCTACTTCCACGCGATCACCGCTTACGCGATCCTGCGCCACCACGGCGTCGAACTCGGCAAGGCCGACTACGTGCCGCACATGCTCGCGTACGTCCGGCCGGGCACGATTCCGCAAGGGTGAGCCGGCAGGCGCCGGGCAACCACGAGGCGACATGACGCGGGCACTCTTCATCTGCAGCCGCAACCGGCTGCGCAGCCCGACGGCCGAGGCGGTATTCGCCGCGTGGCCTGGCGTCGAAACCGACTCCGCGGGCCTCGCGCCCGATGCGGACACGCGCGTGTCCGCCGAACAGCTCGACTGGGCCGACGTCGTATTCGTGATGGAGCGTGCGCACAAGGCGAGGTTGGCGGCGCAATTCGGCGCGCATCTGCGGCACAAGAAGATCGTGTGCCTCGACATTCCCGACCGTTACGCTTACATGCAGCCGGAACTCGTCACGTTGCTCGAACGCAAGGCCGGCCCGTTGCTGCGCGCGTGACCGGCGCGGGTGATAGGGACGTCAGCGCAGCCGGCCGTTCGCGATCGCTGAAAAACCGTCGAGGCGCAGCAACTCGATGATCTTGCGCGTCGGCACGCTCGCACGCAGCGTGTCGAGCCGGTCGACGGTGAACCACTTGCAGCGGGCGATCTCGTTGCTCGCGCGCGGCGTGAGGTGCGCCGGCACGTCGGCCACGAACACGTGATGGAGCTTCGTCAGCCCGCCGAACTGCACCGCGTAGTCGAGCGAGAGCCCCTCCAGCCGGGTTTCCTCGGCAAGCTCCCGCAATGCAGCATCGAGCGGCGTTTCACCACGCCGGATCGTGCCGCCCGGCAGCGACCAGCGCGACGCGGTGCGGGCGACCAGCAGCACGCTGCTGCGCTGACGGCACACGATCGTGGCGCGTTCCTTGATGACGGCGAGAGTGTCCAGCCCGGTACTCATGTTCGGTAAAACAGGTGCTGAATCGTGGAGAAAAGGCGTGTCGGCGGCGCGTTCCCGGCAGCAGGCCGCAACGGCGTACAGGCACCCGCACCGATCTTAGCGGCCGTTCATGACAGTTCCATGCACGCCTTCGCGGGACCAACGCCGGGTCACGCGTGCGTATAGATGTCGCTGCGCGCGGGCTTCGCGTGGCGCGGCTGGCGGCGCGTTTGAACAGCACGCCGATGGTGGGACGGCGGCGGCGTGACGTGCCGGCGCGTGGGCGCGGGCCGTGCGGTCGGTGAAGCCGACTGCGGCGATCCGCCCGGCATCCCGGTCTGTCCCTCGCCGAAATGGAACGTCTGGGTTTGCGCGTGTCCGACGCCCAGCGTCGACGCCAGCATGAAGGCCGCCAGCAGCATCCGTTTCATGAAAGATCCGTCCGATTTTTTGAGATGAAGATTGCCCGCCAGCTTAGCGAAAGGCGGGACGCCCCTGCAACCGGCTCGTGTTTGGTGTGGCCCCCACTTGCGCGCGACGGCGCCTTCCGCTGCGCCTCAGGGTGCCGCCGGGGTTGACAATGCAATTCCTGAGTGTGAATATAAATTCACACACAAGAATTATTCGCTGAATCCGGAAGGTCGCGCCCAGGCGCCGGGCCTGCCGGGAACGGCAGTCCGATCAACCGGAACCAGGAGCGGGACGCATGGCGGAACACGAGCAGCAGGGCGCGCTGGCGGGATTGCGCATCATCGATCTGTCGCGGGTGCTGGGCGGCCCGTATGCCACGCAGATCCTGGCCGACCACGGCGCGGAGGTGATCAAGGTCGAACCGCCGTCCGGCGACGAGACGCGCACGTGGGGCCCGCCGTTCGACGGCGATACCGCGTCGTACTTCCTCGGCGTGAACCGCAACAAGCTCGGCATCGCGCTCGACCTCACGCAACCGGCCGACCGCGAGCGGCTGCTCGGCCTGCTCGAACATGCGGACGCGATCGTCGAGAACTTCAAGATCGGCACGATGGAGCGCTGGGGGCTCGGCTTCGACGCGCTGCATGCGCGGTTTCCGCGCCTCGTCCATTGCCGCGTGTCGGGCTTCGGCGCGGACGGCCCGCTCGGCGGGCTGCCCGGCTACGACGCGGCCGTGCAGGCGCTCGCGGGGCTGATGAGCGTCAATGGCGAAGCCGGTGGCGCGCCGCTGCGGGTCGGCGTGCCGATCGTCGATCTCGTCACCGGGCTGAACGCGGCGCTCGGCGTGCTGATGGCGCTGCGCGAGCGCGACGCGAGCGGCCGCGGCCAGTTCGTCGAATCGACGCTGTTCGACTGCGCACTGTCGATCCTGCATCCGCATACGCCGAACTTCTTCCATTCGGGGAATGCACCGGTGCGCACCGGCAACGCGCATCCGAACATCACGCCGTACGACAGCTTTCCGACGGCGAGCGTCGACATCTTTCTGGCGGTCGGCAACAACGGGCAGTTCGCGGGCTTGTGCGACGTGCTCGGCACGCGCGACTGGCTCGACGATCCGCGTTTCGCGGACAACCGCGCGCGCAGCGCGAACCGCGCCGCGTTGCGCACGCTGCTCGAAACGGCGCTGGCCGGACACGACGGGGCGGCGCTCGCCGAGCAGCTAATGCGCCGTGGCGTGCCGTGCGCGCCGGTGCTCGGGCTCGATGCGGCGCTCGACCATCCGCATGTCGCACATCGGCAGATGAAGGTCGAGCTGGGCCGGCATCGCGGCATCGCGTCGCCGATCAAGCTCGGCCGCACGCCGGCCACGTACCGGCGGCCGCCGCCCGCGCTGAACGAACACGCGGCGCAGGTGTTCGCCGACGCGCACGCCTGCGACCACGACACACGCCGGGACTGACCGGCATCGCGGCCGCCGGCCGTGTCGCGCGCCCGATGGCGCGGCACGGCCACGCGACCCGCATGCCCCTTCGAACACCATGCCGGGCGCCTGCACAGGCGCACCGGCTGAAGAGGAGACGCATCATGCTTGCATGGATCGGCGCGATCGCCATCGTCGCGCTGTTCGGCCTGATCATCACGAAGCGGCTGTCGCCGCTGGTCGCGCTGATCGTCGTGCCGGTGGCCGCGTCGCTCGCGGCCGGGTTCGGGCTCGCGACCGGCAAGTTCATCGTGCACGGCGTACAGAACATCGGCCCGATCGCCGGGATGTTCGTTTTTGCGATTCTTTTTTTCGGAATCCTCACCGACGCCGGGATGCTCGATCCGATCATCGCGGGCGTACTGCGCGTGATCGGCTGCCATCCGCCGCGTATCGTGATGGGCTCGGCGCTGCTCGCACTGCTGATCCATCTCGACGGCTCGGGCGCCGTCACGTTCCTCGTCACGCTGCCCGCGATGATGCCGCTCTATACGCGGCTCGGGATGGATCGCCGCATCCTCGCGTGCGTCGCGTCGATGGCGGCCGGCGTCAATTTCCTGCCGTGGGTCGGGCCGATGCTGCGCGCGTCGGCGGCGCTGCACATTCCCGGCTCCGCGATCTTCATGCCGATGATTCCGGTGCAGATCGTCGGCCTTGTGTTCGTGTTCGGCACCGCCTACGTGCTCGGCGTGCGCGAGGCAAAGCGGCTCGGGCTCGATCGTGCCGGCGCGGCGTCGCTCGCGATTGCGCCGCGGGCGCTGACCGATGCCGAGCGCGCGTTGCGCCGGCCGGAGCGCTTCCGGATCAATCTCGTGCTGACGCTCGTCGTGCTCGTCACGCTCGTGTCGGGCATCGTCGACCCGATGGTGATGTTCATGCTCGGCACGGTCGCCGCGCTCGTGATCAACTACCCGGACGTGCAGGCCCAGCGCGAACGGATCGACGCGCATGCCAGGGCCGCGCTGATGATGGCGAGCGTGCTGCTCGCGGCCGGCGCGTTCACCGGCATCATGTCCGGCACCGGGATGCTGAAGGCGATGGCGGACGTGGTCGTCGCACACGTGCCGGTCGAGCATGCGCGCCACATGCCGTTCGTGCTCGGGCTGCTGTCGATGCCGCTCAGCCTGCTGTTCGACCCCGATTCGTTCTACTTCGGCGTGCTGCCGGTGCTCGCCGAAAGCGCGAAGCTGCTCGGCGTGCCGCCGATCCAGATGGCGCAGGCCGCGCTGCTCGGCCAGATGACGACGGGCTTTCCGGTGAGCCCGCTCACGCCCGCGACGTTCCTGATCGTCGGCCTGACCGGCGTCGAGCTGGCCGAGCACCAGAAATTCACGATTCCGTTCCTGTTCGCCGCCACCGTGCTGATGGTGTTCGCCGCCGTGATCGTGGGCGTGTTTCCGTTGTGAGCGCCCGGGACTTGCCGCTTCGTGCCGGCGCGCCCGGCAAAGGGACGTCCGTCGAAGCGGAAACCGTGGCGCCGCCTGTCGCTTTCTTGAGAGCGGCGCGACCGCTCACCTTTTTCCGGGAGTGCATGCCATGCAGTTCGACCTGACCGATGACCAGCGCGCGATTGAAAGCGCGATCGAGAAAATCTGTGCGCGCTTCGGCGACGACTACTGGCTCGAACGCGATCGCGCGGGCGGGTTTCCGGCCGATTTCCACGCGGCGCTCGCCGAGGCCGGATGGCTCGGCATCGCGATGGACCCGGCCCATGGCGGCGCCGGGCTCGGCATGACCGAGGCCGCGCTGATGATGCGCACGATCAGCGCATCGGGTGCGGGCCTGTCCGGCGCGTCGGCCGTCCACATGAACATCTTCGGGCTGAATCCGGTGCAGGTGTTCGGCAACGACGCGCAGAAGGCGCGCTTCCTGCCGCCGCTGATCGCCGGGCGCGACAAGGCGTGCTTCGCGGTGACGGAACCCGATGCGGGCCTCGACACCACGCACCTGACCACGCAGGCGCGCCGCGATGGCGATCATTACGTGCTGAGCGGGCGCAAGATCTGGATCTCGACCGCGCAGGTCGCGAACAAGATGCTGATCATCGCGCGCACGACGCCGCTCGACCAGGTCGCGAAGCCGACCGACGGGCTGAGCCTGTTCTATACCGACCTCGACCGCTCGCGCGTCGAGGTGCGCGAGATCGAGAAGATGGGCCGCAAGGCGGTCGATTCGAACATGCTGTTCATCGACAACCTGCGCGTGCCGGAAGGCGACCTGATCGGCCACGAAGGCGACGGCTTCCGCTACCTGCTGCACGGGCTGAATCCCGAACGGATCCTGATCGCCGCGGAGGCGATCGGGCTCGGCCAGGCCGCGCTGCGCCGCGCGACGCAGTACGCGTGCGAGCGCGTCGTGTTCGGCCGGCCGATCGGGCAGAACCAGTCGATCCAGCATCCGCTCGCGCAGGCGTGGATGCAGCTCGAGGCCGCGTGGCTGATGGTGATGAAGGCCGCGACGCGCTACGACGCGGGGCAGTCGTGCGGCGCGGAGGCGAACGCCGCGAAATACCTCGGTGCGGAAGCCGCGTTCCAGGCATGCCAAACGGCGGTCGCGACGCACGGCGGAATGGGCTATGCGAAGGAATACCATGTCGAGCGCTACCTGCGCGAGTGTATGATTCCGAGGCTCGCGCCCGTGAGCCCGCAACTGATCCTGTGCTACATCGCGGAGAAGGTGCTCGGGCTGCCGAAGTCGTACTGACCGGTCCGACCCGGCGGCCGGCCCGGTGCGCGGTTTCCCGTTCCGATTCAAGCCCTCGTCATGGACGTCAAACTCGTTGCCCGCACGCTCGACCTGTTCGAGCTGTTCGCCGCCGAACGGCGGCCGCTGCCGCTCACCGAACTCGCGCGCCTGCTCAATGTGCCGGCGTCGAGCTGCCTCGCGATGGCGCGCACGCTCGTGAGCCGCGGCTACCTGTACGAAGTGCGCAAGCGCGGCGGCTACTATCCGACGCGCCGCCTGCAGACGCTCGCCGCCGCGATCGACGCGACCGACCCGGTCGTCGACATCGTCCATCCGCATCTCGTCGCGCTGCGCGACGCGAGCCGCGAGACGGCCGTGCTCGGCAAGATCCAGGGGGTGTCCGTCACGTATCTCGACGTCGTCGAATCGGAGCAGGCGATCCGCTATACGCGCGCGCCGGGCGAACTGCGCCCGCTGCATGCGAACTCGATCGGCAAGGCGATCTTCGCGGAACTGGCCGGCGACGCGCAGCAGGCGCTCGGCGCGCAGTTGCCGTTCGAGCGCTTCACCGATGCGACGGTGGCGGATCTACCCGCGCTCGTCGCGCAAACCGCGCGGTTTCGCGAACTCGGCTGGGCCGAGAACTTCGGCGAGAGCGCGCCCGAGCTGTCGGCGATCGCGGTTGCGTTGACGCTCGACGGCGACTGGTACGGGCTGTCGGTGGTCGGGCCGACCGAGCGGATTCGCCAGCATCGCGACACGCATGCGGCGCTGCTCGTCGACGCGAAGGCCAGGCTGCTGGCCGAGCACGCGCGCGACTGAAAGCGGGCAGGGTGCGCCGATCAGCGGGCCGTCCGCTGGCGATCCGGTAGCGAGCGATCGCCGTGAACGGCCCCCGATGCACAGGCCTGAAGCCTAGCGACGGCCGCTACGCCGCATCACGACTTCACCCACACACCGCCCGCACTCGGGTTGTCGCCTTGCGTCCACCATTTCGCGCAGTATTTCGCGCCCTGGTACATCACGCAGGTGCCGCCTGAATACGCGGTAGTTGCCGACCACGTGGGCGTACCGCCGCCGACCACTTTCCACACGGCGGCCTGGCCGGGCACGTCGCCCTGCGTCCACCATTGCGCCTGGTACGTCGTGCCCTGGTAGGTGACCGTCGCGCCGGCCGTATAGACCTGGCCGGCCGCCCAGGGCGCGCCCGGCTGCGGCGTGCCGCCGTCCGAGCCGCCGCCGTAGTTCGGATCCTGCGTGACGCCCGCACCCCACTTGCCGTCGAGCCGCTTGAAGATCGTCGCAAATGCGTACGGCTGCTGCGCGACGCCCGAGCAGGTCGGCGACGCATACGCGCCGCCCGACGGGCAGGCCTGATCGCGGCCGACCGACCAGTTGCCGAAGAAGCCGTAGCCGTTGCTGACGGCCGCGTTCAGCACGCTTTGCGCGTTCGCGAGCGTGAAGGTTTCGCCTTGTACGTCGTTCACGCCGATCATCGGCGTGACGCCGACCATCTGCCAGAGCTGCGCGTTGGTCTTCGGCTGGCCCGCCGACTTGAAGGCCGTATCGAGTTGCGAGTACAGCGCCTGCGCGGCGCTGATCGCGGCCGCGCCCATGTCGAGGTTCGCGGGGCCGTAGTCCATCGCCATCACGTTCACCGCATCGAACGCGGTCTTGTTCGAGATCGCCGCATTGACGACGTTCAGGCCGTCCTGCGTGAGCCCGGTCGGCATCGTCGGCAGCGTCAGCGTGACGTGCAGCGGCTTGCCTTTCGCCGCGTAGCTCGCCTGCAGCTGAGTAACCGCCTGGAAGTTGCGCGCGACCGCGGCCGTATCCAGCTGCGACACGCCCTCGATGTCGAAGTCGACGTGCGTGAGGCCGTACGTGTCGATCACGGTCTGGTACGCGCTCGCCAGCGCGGGGACCGTCGTGCATGCCTGCATCAGCGGCGTGCCGTTCGCACCGCCGAACGACACGGCGACTTCGCCGCCTTTCGCGCGATAGCTCGCGATCGACGTCGACAGCGCGGTCAGCAGGCCGCCGCTCGCGCCGTTGCCGATCGGCTGCACGCCGCCCCACGACGGCACACAGCCGTTGCCCGCGACCACGAACGCGAGCGTGAACTGCTGGATGCCTTGCCGGACGCCGATCTGGTCGACGAGCGGCGTCGGATAGAGCGTCACGTCGACATAGGGCGCATAGACGCCGGCGCCCTGGGACACGCTCGCCACTGCAAGCAGGCAACCCGCTGCAAATGCGCGCGGGATGAAACGCGGCAACACATTGTTGTGCATTGTGTTCTCCAAGTGGAAGAGGGATACGCTGGCCCGCGTATCGCCGCCGGTCGGGCGACCGGGCATGCCCGGCCGACGGCGTGCTCATCTTGGAGGATTCGCGTCGAATAGTGAATAGTCAGGAGTTCTTTTTGTTATTTGATTCCCGATACGTAACGATCTTGCCGATTCGACACAGTTCCTGAATGCGTGACGCGGGTGATTTTTCCGATTCGATCGGGTGAGGGCCGACGCGTGTCGTTCGTCGCGCTTCAAGCCGATGGCGACTGCACGAGCGAGCGTGCCAGTGCGACGAAGCGCTCGACGCACACCGACGCGAACGGCTCGTTCCATGACACGATCTGCTCGACCGCGCGCGTGCCGGCAAGCGGCACGTAGACGACGCCCGGACGCTGCAGCGTCGCCGTGAAGCCCGGCACGATCGCGATCCCGCGTTCGGCGGCCACCAGCGACACGAGCGTCGTGATCTGTGCCGCGGTCGCGCCGATCCGCGGCGTGAATCCGGCTTGCGCGCACAGGTCGTGCAGTGCAGCGGTCAACGCCGAGCCGTAACCGGGCGGAAAGGTGACGAAGGTTGCGTTCGCAAGCGTCGCGACGTCGACGTTCGCACGGCCCGCGAGCGGATCGCCGGCCGGCACGGCCGCGACGAGCGGTTCGCGCGATGCGACGAGCGATGCCACCGGCACGCCGGGCGCACCGTGCCACGCCCAGCCGAAACCGATGTCCATCGAGCCGTCCGCGATCTGCTGGCGCTGGCTCGCGGTCGCCGCCTCGCGGAACGTCAGCTCGACGTCGGGCATCGTCCGGCTCGCGACGCGGATGACGTCAGGGAACGTGTCGGACATCGGAATCGAACTCGCATAGCCGATCACGATTCGCCCGGCGATGCCCTGCGCGATCTTGCGCGCGCTCGCTTCGGCCTCGGCGGCCGCGCTGACGACGTGGCGCGCATGGTCGAGGAACGCGGCGCCTTCCGGCGTCAGCCGCACCGCACGCGTCGAACGTTCGAACAGCCGGACGCCGAGCTCGCTCTCGAGTGCGGCGATATGGCGCGTCAGCGGCGGCTGCGCGACCCGCAGGCGCAACGCGGCGCGGCCGAAGTGCAGTTCGTCGGCGACGACCACGAAATAGCGGAGGCGGCGCAGGTCGAGCATTGTTGTCGTTCCGGTATCAATGGCGTTTGAAAACGGTATTGGCGTGCACGCGGCGCACTCGTCAGACTGTCGGCATCGACGACCAGGCAGCTCCGATGAACGACAGGACCACGCGTATCGCGTTCTTTCTCTGCGGCTTCGCCGCGTTTCTCAATCTGTATTCGACGCAGGGCATCCTGCACGAACTCGCGGCCACCTTCGGCGTCAGCGCGGAGCGCGCGGGGCAGGGCGTGAGCGCCACCACGACGGCCGTCGCCATTATCGCGCCGTTCGTCGGCGTGCTGGCCGCGCGCATCGAGCGGCGCGTCGCAATCTCGCTCGCGGCGGTGGCCGTCGCGCTGCCGGTCGTGTGGTCCGCGCATGCGGGCAGTTTCGCGTCGTTCCTCGGCGCGCGCTTTGCCGCCGGTCTCGTCATGCCGTTCGTCTTCGCGCTGTCGATCGCCTATGTCGCCGAGCGCTTCGATCGCGGCACATCCGCCGAGATCAGCGCGCTGTTCGTCGCCGGCACGACGCTCGGCGGTTTCGCCGGCCGCTTCGCGACCAACCTGATGACGTCGATCTGGGGCTGGCGGCATGCGCTCGACGTCGTCGCGGCGCTGTGTCTCGTCACGGGCGTCGCGATCTACGCGAGCCTGCCGGCGTCCGGCGCGATCGCGCGGCGCGTCGAGCACGATACGGATAGCAGTGCGGGGCCGTCCTGGCGCATCGTCACGCGCGGCCCGCTGCTCGCGTCGTTCGCGATCGGCGCATGCGTGCTCGCGTCGCAGGTCGCGACGTTCACGTTCGTCGGCCTGCGCCTGGCCCGCGCGCCGTTCGGCTTCGGCACGGTCGGAATCGGCGCGATCTATGCGGTGTTTCTGGTGGCGGTGGTCGTGACTCCGCTGGCAGGACGCCTCGCGCGGCATCGCGGCCCGCGCGCCCCGGGGCTTGCGGCGGCCGCGCTCGCGATCGGCGGGGCGCTGCTGACGCTGTCCGACAACGTGCCGGTGATCCTGGCCGGCCTCGCGCTCAGCTCGACCGCCGTGTTCGTCGAACAGGCGTCGGCCAACACGTTCATCTCACAGGCGGCGTCCAGCGCGCGCTCGACGGCGATCGGCATCTACCTGTCCTGCTATTACTTCGGCGGCAGCCTCGGCTCGATCCTGCCGGTGCCCGGCTGGCATCGGTGGGGATGGACCGGCTGCGTCGCGTTCGTGGTCGCGGCGCAAGCGATCGTCGGCGTGCTCGTGTACCGGTTCTGGCATGCCGACGGCGCAGCCGGTGCCGCGCGTGCCGACGCAAGCGGCGTCACGCCGACACGCTGACCGGGTTCAGCGATACCAGCGCGGCGTATAGACCCACTCGCGTGTATTGCCGATCGCGAAGCGCCGCGTCGTCGACGAGCCGACGATCACCATCGTGCGCATGTCGACCTGGTCGCTGCGCAGCGCGCCGAGCGTCGTCGTCGTGAGCGTCGCGCCCGGCCGGCCGATGTCGCGGCCGAGCACGACCACCGTATCGGCGTTGCGGTGCGCGCGCACGACATCGAGCGCACGATCGAGCTGCCACGGCCGAGCACGCGAGATCGGGTTGTAGAACGCCATCACCAGATCGGCCTGCGCCGCGTGCCGCAGGCGCGTCTCGATCACGTCCCATGGCTTCAGGTTGTCCGACAGCGAGATCGCGCAGAAGTCGTGGCCAAGCGGCGCCCCGGCCTGCGCCGCCGTCGCGAGCGATGCCGAGATGCCGGGTTCCACGCGCAGGTCGACCGCGGCCCAGTGCGGATCGCGCGCTTCGTCGAGCGCTTCGAGCACGGCCGCGGCCATCGCGAACACGCCCGGGTCGCCCGACGACACGACCGCGACGCGCCGGCCCTCGGCCGCGAGCTCGAACGCATGGCGCGCGCGCTGCATTTCCTCGCGATTGTCGGTGCCGTGCACGCGCTGGTCGGCGCGGAACGGGCCGGCCATGTTCACGTAGGTCGTGTAGCCGAGGATGTCGGTCGCGTCAGAAAGCGTGGCGCGCGCGGCCGGCGTGAGCCAGTCGGCACCGCCCGGGCCGAGCCCGAGCACCGTCAGGCGGCCGCGCGCACGGCCGAGCGTGGCGGGATCGACCGGATGCGACGCGACCGCGCATGCGATGCCGTTCGTCGTGGCGCGCAGCGTGTGTGCGACGCGCAACGCGTGGCCGAGCAGGGTGGCTGCATCATCTGTCGCGTCAGCGTCAGCGTCAGCGTCAGCGTCAGCGTCAACGTCAACGTCAACGTCAGTATCGGCATCGATGAAGCGCAGCGGCACGTCGAGCGTTTGCGCGGCTTCTTCCAGCACGGCATCACCGATTGTCGATGCGGGCGCAACGATGGCCGCGAGCGCCAGTCGCGCGAGACCTTGCGAATCGAGTGCAGCATCAATGCGAACGGCAAGCGCTTCATCGCCATGGATAGCCCGCGCATCGACGCCAACCACCACGCTGCGCGGATGAATCACGAGTTCGTCGCGCGTACCACGCCATGCATCGGGGGTCACGCGGATCGCATGCGCGGCCGCGTCGTCGCGCGGCAGCGCGACATCGTCGAGCCACGGCGCCGCGCCGTCGATGCGCGTCGACGCGCCCGCGAGCAGATCGGATACGAAGCGCTTGCCCTGCGCGAGATCGGCGAGCGCATAGCCTTCCGGCGGATTGAGCACGCACGCGCCGAAGCGCAGTTCGCCGCTCGTCGTGATCGCCGGTGCGACACCGACGCATGCGGCGATTTCCCGCGCGATCACGTTGACGCCCGTCAGCCCGCCCAGCAGCGGCACGACCGCCGAGCCGTCTTCCGCCACAGCGAGCACGGGCGGCTCGACGCCCTTGTCGGCGAGCGCGGGGGCGATGCAGCGGATCACGATGCCGGCCGCGCACAGCGCGACGATCGGCAGGCCGCGCGCATAGAGTTCGCGCAGGTGCGCGCCGAGATCGTCGAACGGCACATCGGCTGCGACGCGCGACGCGAGGCCATGCACGCGCGCACCCGGATAACGCGCCTGAATGCGCCGCGCGGTATCGAGCGCGCCCGCGCCGAGAATCACGATCGCGGGCGGCGTGGTCATCCTTGCCATTTTTCCCCCGGCACGACGAGCAGCGAGAAATACGGCGACGCCATCGGGTCGACTTCGTCGAGCGGCACGATGCGCTGGCTTGCCATCGTCGCGCGCTCGACATACAGCGCGCGCTTCGCGAGCCCCAGCTCGTCGAGCACCCGCCGCACCTTGTCGAAATTGCGGCCGAGCTTCATCACGACGGCCGCGTCGGCCCGCGCGAGCCGTTCGCGCAGTTCATGCTCGGGCAACACGCCCGACAGCACCGACAGGCTCTGGTTGCGATAGACGAGCGGCTGGCCGAGCACCGCGGTGCCGCCGAGCATCGCGCACACGCCGGGGATCACCTCGGTGTCGTAGCGCGGCGCGAGGCGGTCGTGCAGGTACATGTACGAGCCGTAGAAGAACGGGTCGCCTTCGCAGATCACCGCGACGTCGCGCCCCGCGTCGAGATGCGCGGCAACGATCTCGGCGGCCGTATCGTAGAAGTCGGCGATCACCGTCTCGTAGCACAGCGGCGGCGGCAGCGCCTCGGTCGTCACCGGATAGACCAGCGGCAGTTGCGTCTGCCCGTCCTGCAGATGCGCTTCGACGATGCCGTACGCATTGCCTTTCTTGCCCTTCGCGACGAAATACGCGACCACGGGCGCGGCCTGGAGCACACGCAGCGCCTTGATCGTCATCAGTTCAGGATCGCCGGGGCCGACACCGACCCCGAACAGGCGTCCGCGCGCGGTCGTCATTCGACCTCCGTCGCGAGTGCGTTGACCGCCGCAGCGGCCATCGCGCTGCCGCCGCGCCGGCCGAGCAGGGCGACGTACGGCACTCCGCGGCTGTCGGCATCGAGCAGCGCCTTCGATTCGGCCGCGCCGATGAAGCCGACCGGGAAACCGAGGATCAGCGCGGGGCGCGGCGCGCCGGCGTCGATCATGTCGAGCAGGTGGAACAGCGCGGTCGGCGCATTACCGATCACGACGACGCTGCCCGCGAGATGCGGACGCCACAGTTCGAGCGCGGCGGCCGAACGCGTGTTGCCGAGATGCCGCGCGAGATCGGGCACCTCCGGCTCGCCGAGCGTGCAGATCACGCGGTTGGCCGCCGGCAACCGCGCGCGCGTGATGCCTTCGGCGACCATCCTGGCGTCGCACAGGATCGGCGCGCCGGCTGCGAGCGCCGTGCGGCCCGCCGTGCCGGCGCCGGCCGAGAAGCGCAGGTCGTAGACGACGTCGACCATCCCGCACGCATGGATCACGCGCACCGCGAGTTTCTCGAGGTCGGGCGGAACCTGCGACAGGTCGGCCTCGGCGCGGATCGTCGCGAACGACTGGCGGTAGATTTCCTGCCCGTCGCGAATGTAGTCAAGCATCGGTGGTGTCCTGGCTGTGCCGCGCGCCCGTCAGTCGGGCCGCGGCCTGGTCAATCGTCAGATGGGGCGCGAGCGGGGCGCCGAGGCCCGCAGCGGCGTCGCGCCGGTAAAGGTCGTAGTGCGCGGGCGCAACCGCGACGAGCGTGTGCGTCGCGGGATGCGGCAGCGCGCAGTGGCGCTCGCAGCCGGTCAGGTGCACGTCGACTGCATGGCCGATGCGGGCGGCGAGCGCGAGTGCGTCGTGCTTCGTGTCGGCGCGCGCCTTCGCGCAGCCCGCGCTGCCGGCGCACGCGACCAGCGTCGCCAGCGGATCGGACGACACGCAGACGAGGCCGAGCGACGCGAGCGCATCGAGCGTGGCCGGTGCGCGTTCGCGCGATACGCGATGCAGGAATACACCTTGCCATGGCGTCATCGACAGCGTGCCGTCCCCGTCGCGTTCGGCCAGCGCGGCGAGCCGTTCCAGTTGGGTGGCATCGAGTCGGCCGAGCACGAATTGGGCGCCGACGTTGCAACGCGTCGCCTCGCGCGACGGGCGCACGCCGAAACGCAGCGTCGGGTCGGTGCGCGTGCGGCGCCAGCCGGCGAGCGCCGGATCGGCTGCAAGCGGAAAGGGCAGGTAGTGCTGCGCGCGTTCGAGCAATGCGCGTTCGCCGCATGTTGCGAGCAGCGCGCGCATCCGCGTGACGTCCGCCGGCGCGAGATCGAGAAACGCGAGCAGCAGCGCGCGAACCAGCGCAGCAGCTTGATCCGGCGCCACGTCGACCGAAGCGGGTAGGTCGTCGTGCGCAACCGGCGGGCAGCCGGCCAGCCCGGCCGCGATGCGCACCGCGCCGTCGCCGCGACGCCAGGCGGCCAGCCAGATGTCGTGCGGATGATCGAGCGCCGCAACCGATTCGCCGCCGTCGAGCTGGATCGAGAATTTCGGCGACAGCTCGCCGCGACGCGGCTCGCGCGCCAGCATGTCGAAGAGCGTCGCGGCGAGCGCGCGGCTGTCGACGAGCGCGGCAGGGTCGTGGCCGGCGAGCGGGCTGAGCATCACGTTGCGGACGTCGTCGCTCGCGGCGAGCGCCGCCGTATCGGCGGCTGCATTCGAGGTGGCGTCGACGGGCGGGCCGAGACCCGCTTTGAGCAACGCACGCGTCAGCGCGTCGGCCGCGCCGTCGCGAATGCCGCGCAGCTGGAGATTCGCGCGATTGGTCGCGTCGATCGCGCCGGAGCCGAACGCACGCGCGGCGGCGGCGATCGCCCGTGCCTGGCACGCATCGAGCCGGCCGCCCGGCAGCTTGATCCGGCACAGTCCGCCGTCGGCGGCCGCGACCACGCGCACGAGCCCCGGGCAGGCCGACGGGCGCACGATGGGCGACGCAGGAATCGAAACGGGGGCGGAACTCAACGGGGTACCGGGACAGTGTCGCGCCGCGGCCAACGCATCGGTACACCCCGCCCGACGCCGACTGGCACGCACGCACTTTCTGGCCGGCAGGTCTCCTGGCTGACAGGTCGGCGCCGGCTCCCGGCCTTCCCGGTGGAACCAGTGGCATGAGGGGGAGATCGGCTCGCTGTCTACAGTTGCGGGGGCAGCCACAGCGGCGCGTGGCGCGCCCTGTGTTCCCTCTTCGGCCCCGAGGGGCACCGGCGAACGAACGGCCGTAGGATACCCGATTTTCGCGACGATCCGGCATCGGTAATTTGCCGCGCAACCGCGTCGCAGCACGGCTGCAACCGGTTTTTCGCTATCTCGCAAATGGTACGATTGGCGGCTCGACACCAGACCGGCGACCGCCGGAATCCGCGATGAAACTCGGCAGGACGGAGCTGTTCGGCATGGGCATCGCGCTGGGCCTGCTGGCCATCCCGGCCTGGATGCTGCTCGCGTGCATGCTGATCCCGCTTGCGCCGTTGGCCGAGTGGCCGAAGAATGTCGGGCTCGCCGGCCTCGGCGTGCCGATCGTGGCGGGCGGCACGTTCCTGTACAGGACAAGCGGGCCGCGGCCGCTCATGTGGCTGCTGCTCGGCTGGCTGCTGATCGCGTCGATCGGCGGCATGGTCCTTGGCTTGCTGGTGTTGATTGGCCCGGTGCCACGCGGCTGACGTCGTCGCCGTATCGCCCCGGCGGGCGGGCGACACGCACGGCGCGGGAGCGGATCAGAATCATCAACGAATCAACGCGCGGCGGCCCGGCCGCCGCGCATCGCAACACACGGTAGGGAATCGAACGATGGGGAAGGGTGCATGACGGCGTGGCTGACGGTAGTGGGCATCGGCGACGACGGTTACGCGGGGCTCGGACGCAGCGCGCGGCGCGCACTGCTCGACGCGACGCTCGTCGTCGGCGCGAAGCGGCATCTCGACATGCTGCCCGCGCGGCTGCCGGCCGCGCGCGAAGCGTGGCCGTCGCCGTTCGATCTGGCGGGCGTGCTGGCTCGGCGCGCGTCGCCCGTCTGCGTGCTCGCCAGCGGCGACCCGATGCTGTTCGGCGTCGGCGCCACGCTCGCGCGCCAGCTTTCCCCCGACGAATGGCGCGTCCTGCCCGCGCCGTCGTCGCTGTCGCTCGCGGCCGCGCGCCTCGGCTGGGCGCTGCAGGATGTCGGCGCGGTTTCGCTCGTCGGCCGGCCGCTTGCGACGCTCGCGCGTCACCTGCTGCCCGGCCGCCGCCTGTTCGTGCTGAGCGCCGACGGCCGCACGCCGGCTGCCGTCGCGGCCGAACTCGTCGCACGCGGCTTCGGGCCGACGCGCATCAGCGTGTTCGAACATCTCGGCGGCCCGCTCGAGCGGCGTCTCGACGGGCTCGCGCAGGACTGGCGCATCGACGAAACGGCCGCGCTCAACCTGGTCGCGCTCGACTGCCTGGCCGGCCCCGACGCGCCGCGCCGCGCGCTCACGCCCGGCCTGCCCGACGATGCGTACCGTCACGACGGCCAGCTCACCAAGCGCGACCTGCGCGCGATGACGCTCGGGCGTCTCGCGCCGGCGCCCGGCGAGCTGCTGTGGGACGTCGGCGCCGGCAGCGGCTCGATCGGCATCGAATGGATGCGCGCGCATCCGTCCTGCCAGGCGATCGCGATCGAAGCGCATGCGGAGCGGCAGCGCTTCATCGA
>NZ_VWWH01000117.1:0-17859 GCF_011753045.1 Burkholderia sp. Ap-955 | reverse complement strand
CAGCGCCCGCGCCGCCGCCGCCGGCCGTCCAGACCGCGACGACCCCGTCGGCCGCCCAGGAGCCCGCGCTCAATCCGGGCAGCAGCATCGTGCTGCGCACGTTCCGGTCGGCGTCGCTGAAGCGCGACTGGTCGTACACGGTCTACCTGCCGCCCGGCTACAACCCGGAAGGCGCGCGCTACCCGGTGATGTACCTGCTGCACGGCAATGCCGGCAACGCGAACGACTGGGTCACGCAGGGCCGGCTGCAGGCCACCGCCGACACGCTGATCGAACGCCACGAGATCCCGCCGGTCGTGATCGTGATGCCGCAGGGCGGCACCGACTGGTACGTCGACCGCAAGGAGAAGATGCAGAGCGCGTTCCTCAACGACCTGCTGCCCGAGGTCGAAGCGCACTTCGCGGTGTCGAACCAGCGCGCGGGCCGCGCGATCGGCGGCGTGTCGATGGGCGGCTTCGGCGCGCTGCGCTTTTCGCTGCTCGAACCCGGGCTGTTCTGTGGCGCGATGCTGCTGAGCCCCGCGATCTACGCGAACGAGCCGCCGCTCAATTCCGCCGCGCGTTACGTCGGCGTGTTCGGCGACCGGCAGTTCGATCCGCGCGTGTGGCACGAGCTCAACTACCCGGCACTGATGCGCGGCTATTTCGCGCGCAGCTGGCGAATCCCGATGTTCATCGCGGCCGGCGACGACGACCTGACCATCCAGGCCGAATCGAGCGTGCTGTTCACGCACCTGCGCCGCGCGCAAAACCCGGCCGAGCTGCGCATCGTCGACGGCGGGCACACGTGGGACGTATGGCGCGGGCTGCTCGGGCAAGGGTTGAAGTACGCGCTCGAATGCGTGAAGTAACGGCGGGCGGGCACGGCCCCGCCCGTTTTCGTCAGGCTGGCCGTTGACCGGCAGGCCGCAGGCGGTCGATCAGTCTCATATCCTGCGCACACCACCTCGAGGCATCTGTCGCGCCTGATGGCGTGTGCAAGACTGCAGGGTCAAAGCCACGTGCCGCCCTGCCGTTCGCTCGGCTCCCCGGCCAGCGCGTCGAAATCGTGAATCCAGTCCAGGTGATGCAGCACGCTGTCGCGCTCGGCCAGACGTGCATTGCGCGCCTGCGCGGCCGGCCCGTCGGGCAGGTGCAGCACATCGGCCACGGAGATCGATGCGTACTGCACCTTGCGCGTGCGGCCGCGACGCAGCCGCTCATACGCTTCCTGCGCTTCGCGCCAGTTGCCCGGCCCGGCCTGCGTCAGTTGCGCGGCCAGCACCACCGCATCCTCGATCGACTGATTCGCGCCCTGCCCGTGGTGCGGCACCAGCGCATGCGCGGCGTCGCCGATCAGCGTCACGCGCCCGCGGCTCCAGCGGCCGAGCGGCGGCCGGTGGAACAGCCCCCAGCGCTGGCTGATCGGCACGGCGGTGATCATCTGCACCACCGCCGGATGCCAGTCCCTGAACACGCGCAGTTGCTCGCCCTCTTCCGACGGCATCACCCAGTCGCGCGACGGCCACGGTGACGGATGACGCTCGACCAGCAGGAAATTCTGGTTGCCGTCGTCGCCGATCGGATAGTGCAGCAGGTGCCCGTGCGGCCCGATCCAGTACTGCAGCGTTTCGGGATCGGGCAGCAGGCTCAGCCGCGCGGCCGGCACCACGCCGCGAAAACCCGAACACCCCGAATACAGCGCATCGTCGTAGCCGAGCATCCAGCGCCGCGTGATCGAGCGCGCGCCGTCCGCGCCGATCACGAGATCGGCGTCGACACGCACACCGTTGTCGAACGACAGCGTGACGCGATCGGGATGCTGCGCGAGATCGGTCAGCCGATGGCCGAGATGGATGGCGTCGAGGCCGACCGCCCTGGACAGCAGCGCCTGAAGATCCGCGCGATGCACGCCCCAGTACGCGCCGCCGAATTGCCGGCGATAGTCCGGGTCGCCGCGATGATGGCCGATCACCGCGCCGCTGCGGCCGTCGCGATAGACGAGCCCCGGGATGTCCGCGCACACCGCGTCGAAGGCCGCCCGCAATCCCATGCGTTCGTAGAAGCGCGTCGCATTGGCCGACAGCGCGACGGCCGCGCCGACTTCGCGCAACACCCCCGTCTGTTCGTAGAGCTGCGCGTCGATGCCGTGCTCGCGCAAGGCAAGCGCGAGCGTCAGGCCGCCGATCCCGGCGCCGACGATCGCAATCTTCAGGTTCGTCTGCATGATGAAGGTGTCTCCGATGTTCCGATGTGGGGTCTGCGGCGTGCGCAGCGGTCATGTCGATTGCATGGGCCGTATCGGCATTCTCGGGAGCGGGCTTTCATCCCGCAATAAAATGACCGGAATCTGCTTCATCACTGAATGCAATGAACCCGGCGAGGCCCGACCCATGGAACTGAGCGATATCGACCTCAACCTGCTGCTGCTTTTCCAGCGGCTGATGCAGGAACGGCGCGTGTCGAGCGTCGCCGAGCAGATGAACATGAGCCAGCCGGGCGTGAGCAATGCACTCGCGAAGCTGCGCCGCCGGCTCGGCGATCCTCTGTTCGTGCGCGGGCCCGGTGGCGTGGTGCCGACGCCGTTCGCGCTGCGCCTCGCGGAACCCGTATCGCACGCGCTCGCGACGCTGCACGCCGCGCTCAACCCCGAGACCGGTTTCGATCCGCAGCGCGCCGCGCGCACGCTGACGATCGGCATGACCGACATCGGCGAAGTCGTGTTCCTGCCCGCGCTGCTCGAACACCTGTCGCAAGCGGCGCCGGGCATCGCGCTCAATACCGTGCGCGACACGAGCGTCAACCTCGGCGACGAAATGGCCGATGGCCGCGTCGATCTCGCGATCGGCCTGCTGCCGCAGCTCAAGGGCGGCTTCTATCAGCGCCGGCTGTTCGATCAGCGCTATGTGTGCCTGTTCCGGCGCGGGCATCCGCTCGAGGACGCGCCGCTGACGGTCGACGTGTGGCGCAATGCCGAGCATCTGGTCGTGGTGTCGGCCGGCACCGGTCACGGGCAGGTGGACGAATGGCTGAACCGCCGCCGCGTGGCGCGCCAGGTGCGGCTCACGGTGCCGCATTTCATGAGCGTCGGCTACATCCTGCAGCGCACCGACCTGATCGCGACGGTGCCCGAGCATCTCGCGCAGCAGCTCGCCGCACCGTTTTCGCTGGGCTGGCGCGCGTTGCCCGTCACGGTGCCGGGCGCGCCGATTCACATGCTCTGGCATACGCGGGTCAATCAGGACGAAGCGAACAAGTGGCTGCGCGACGTGGTGGTCGATCTGTTTGCGGAGTCAGGCACGCGAGCGCGGAAGGCCATACCTGGCCGGAAGAGGTAGTCGACGTGATCGCGCAATCGAGCGTGCTTAACGCTATCGATTGAATCCGTGCGCCGCGCATTTCGACTACATTGCCGAGGTGGCGATGATCCCGGTCGTCGGCCACCTCGCCCCTCTTTCAACCCGCAGGAAATCAAGCCATGTCTGTCTCCACGAAATTCGCGGCCGTCACGGGCGCCGGCTCCGGCATCGGTCGCGCGGCGGCCGTCGCGCTCGCCCAGGCCGGTTTCACCGTCGCGCTGCTCGGACGCACCGAGGAATCATTGCGCGACACGCAAGACGCGATCCGCACCGCCGGCGGCGACGCGCACGTGTTTCCTGCGGACGTCACCGACGAAGCATCGGTCGACCACGCGTTCGCCCGGATCGCGCAGCAGTTCGGCCGGCTCGACGTGCTGTTCAACAATGCCGGCCGCAACGCGCCTCCGGTTTCCCTCGACGAATACGAATTCGACGTGTGGAACAGCGTCGTCGCGACGAACCTGACCGGTGTCTTCCTGTGTGCGCGGGCCGCGTGGCGCCTGATGAAAGCGCAAACGCCGCAGGGCGGCCGGATCATCAACAACGGCTCGATCTCGGCGCATGCGCCGCGCCCCGACACGATCGCGTACACGGCCACCAAGCATGCGGTGACCGGGATCACCAAGTCGTTGGCGCTCGACGGCCGCCGGTACAACATCGCGTGCGGCCAGATCGACATCGGCAACGCGGCGACGTCGCTCACGGAACGGATGACGCAAGGCGTCCCGCAGGCCGACGGCAGCCTCGCGCCCGAAGCGCGCATGGACGTCACGCATGTCGCGAACGCGATCGTCCAGATGGCGAACCTGCCGCTGGACACGAACATCCTGAACATGACGATCATGGCGACGGCCATGCCGTTCGTCGGCCGGGGATAAGACAGTTCGGCCGGATGATCACGCTGCGCATGCAGGTCGACGCGCGCACGGTGGATGAAGCCGACGGGCTCGCCGGTCACGAGGGCGACGAGTTCTGCGATGTGCCGTCGGGCGAACTGGAACTGCACTTTGCGCACGGCGAGCCGAGGCGGCTGCGCGCCGGTGAGCGCGCGCTCTTCTCGTCACATCGGCGGCATGCGTACGTGGCGCCATCGCCTGAAGGCGCGACGCTGCTGGTGGTGCTGACGCCGCCGGGTCAGGCACCGGCGAAGCCGCTGGCGCCGTAGCCCGGCGCCGTCCGTCAACGGGTTCGGGTTTTCTTGCCGGTGGACGGCGGCTTGACGATGACGAACTGACGACGATCCTTGCCCCTGATCCACAGCGGCGCATTGCCGCGCCCGCTCCACTCCTTCCCGCTCGCCGGATCGCGATAGCGCGCCGGCAGCGCTTTCACGATGTACGAACCCCGGCTGCCGTTGCGGCCGACCAGGTCGCGATGCTTGATCGCGTAGGTATCCATCAGCGAGTGAACCTCCGCGATCGCATCGACGCGTTCGCGCGCACGTGCGCGCTCGATTTCCTCGTCCAGTTCGGCCAGCTCGACTACGAGCTGCGCATAGGTCTTGCTCGCGCTCATCTTCTGCTTCCTGCCCCGAATCCGTATCTGCATGCGAACCGATATGATTCGCATGACTAACTGACTGTTTCACGACGCCCCGTGACGGCCACATTCACTCGATCGGCAAGCGGCTCGCGTCGGCGCATCGAAGCACGCGACACGAGAGCAACGACACGCCGCCACGCACCGGCACACAGTGCGCGCCCCGCGTCGACACGAACGTCCTCCCAGGGATCCCCGTTGCAGACATTCGGCAACACAATCACGGCCTGCGTTTCAAATATCGAGTGATATTTGAAACGCGATCGTAATGGTATCCATCTCAAATATCAACTGATATCCTTGCGGCCATGAACATGGCCTCCCGTCCCCCGCGGCTGACCCGCGAAGAAAGCCGCTTGCAGACCCGCGTCCACTTGCTCGCCGCGGCGAAGCGGCTGTTCGTCGACCGCGGGTTCGGCGCCACGTCGCTCAGGGATATCGCGGCCGAGGCCGGCTATACGCAGGGGGCGTTCTATTCGAACTTCGCAAGCAAGGAGGCGTTGTTCATCGAACTGATGCGGGAGCGTTCAAAGACGCAAGTGGCCGACATCGGCCGGGCGCTGAGCGATCCGTCCGCGTCCGGGGAGGACATATTGAATGCGCTGGAGGTCTGGTCGCGGACCGTCGATGCCGAGCCCGAGTGGTCGGTGCTGGGCGTCGAGTTCAAGCTTCAGGGGCGACGCAACCCCGCTTTTGCCGTCGCGGCGCAGGCGTTGCTGGACGCCCATCGCGATGGCCTCGCCTATTGCATCGAACAGATTTTCGCGCGGCTGAAGAAGGTGCCGCCCGAATCGCCGGCCGTCCTGGCCGTTGCGTTCATGGGGCTCTCGCAGGGCCTGTCGCTGCAGCAGTCGATCCTGTCCGAGGTGCCGATCGGGCACATGATCATGGTGTTCCTGCGCAGCCTGCTGGCCGCAGCCGCGCCGGTGCGTTGACCGGAAAGGTTGCGGACAACCTGGAAATGACCGGCTCCGCGATGGAGCCGGATCGCACATGATGCCGTTCGGTACGTTGCGGCCGTTCGACATGCGCGATGGCGCCCATATCCGGGCCGGGCCGCAGCGCCGTTCACGAACGCGGCGATGTCACCGCGGCTCGCCACCTGCGGACGTGCGGCATCACGCCCGCAGGATCTCCTCGGCGACCTGTTCGAACGGCACGCGCCCTTGCCGAAGCTCGACCGTATCGTCGCTCCCGAAGTCGATGTGGCCGCTGTTCAGCCCGTGATTAAGTTCGATGAATCCGTTGATCGCCACGCTCGAGAACGGATTCATCGCGAGTACCGCAGCCCACTCCGCTGGCTCGAGCGCCACCGGCCGCACCGGTCGATTCAGCGCGCGCGCAAAGATTGCCGCGATGTCGGCGGGTGCACACGCAACCGCCCCTTCCAGATCGATCTTCCGGATGCCGGCCCAGTCTTCACGCAGGAGGTCCACTCACGCCACGGTCCGGTCAGGAACGCTGGCTGATCGACCAGCGCGTCGGCGTGAACGACACCTCGAAACGGGACAGGAACGACTGGCCGAGCAAGCCGTCGATGCCGTCGCCGTATGGCGACTTGCCGCCCGCATCGACCGATACCGGCACGTCAGACGCTTCGACCGCACCGACCTTGACCGCGTGGGCCTGGGCCAGCAGTCCGTCACGGGCACCATTGGCTGTCTGCAGACGAATCCGCTTGGCTTGCTCGGTCGGAACCTGCGCGCGCCGGGCAAACGCTTCGCTTAGCGAAACATAGCTCGCGCCCGTGTCGACGATGAACACGCCCTCGACGCCATTGACCTTCGCCTTCACGCGAATCGTATTGCCCGATTGCCGGGCAAAACTCTCCTGTCCGGCCGCATACGTCGACGGGCAACTCGCATGCGACGCGTACTGCGCGATCATCCCCTTCGCCTGCGTGTTGTCCGCACGCTCCGGATCGGCCGACACCCACATCCGGATCGCACTGACCGAATCGCAGTAGCGGCCGGCCTTCGCATGCAGGTCGGCGATCCGGATGAACAGGTTGCTGGTGACTGTCGCCAGGTTCGTCGACAACGCCAGCGCCTGCATGTAGTCCGACAACGCCGCATCGTCGCGCTGCCAGCCTTCGTTTGCGCGCCCGCGATCGAAGTAATACTGCGGCTCCGACGCGTTGTTCGCGATCAGCCGGTCGGAAACCTCCACGGCGCCCTTGAAATCGCTCACGGCCATCAGGTCGTTCGCGGCAGCACTCAGGAAACCGTCCGCGCGCCCGCATCGATCGACGAACCCGATCAGCGCGGTCGCACTCTCGCGACGGTAGCCGAGCGTGTCGATCTGCGCGGCCATCCGGCCCATCGCGTCCCGATTGCAAGCCTCCCGGCTCAGTTGAACCAGCGCCCGTCGGATGTCGGGCTTCGTCAGGTCGGAAACGGACATGCCGGACAGCTTGTACGTGTCGACAGCAGGCTTGATGTCGTCGGGCACCGTGATGCCGACCTGGTCGCAGGCGGTCATGGCGACCAGCACCGCGAACCCTGTGCCCACCTTGACGGCGCGTCGAACCGACCGGCTCATGCGCGCCTTTGAAAACGCGTGCAGCCCATCTGCGTCACGCGGGTTCCTTGTCGCCCCGCTTTCTCTCTCGATCATTCTTTTCATTGCCCCGTTTTATTCTGGTTTTGCATCCCGCTTCACACGAGCCGATCCCTCGCGTGCGCCGGACCGGCGCCGCCGCATTGCATCAGCGGCAACCGGTCGGCCATGTTGCCATACGAACCGTCACACCCCGCCGTCAAATATCCGGATCGGGAATCCGCGCCGACTGGATCACGACCAGCGTGTCCCCCTTCTCGATCCGGCACGGCGGATCTTCATAGAACGAAAAAATCTTCCCGCATCGATCGAGCCCGACGACGATCGCGCCCGGCACGACGTTCGTCATGCAGCCGACCTCCTGCGGCATCGCCTCGCGCTCCAGCAGCGTCGCGCGGCCCCGCGTCGACAGCATGTCGTTCACGAACGGCACGATGTAGCGGCTATGCACGGCATCCGCGAGCAGCAGCGCGCCGATCTTCGTCGACGACACGATCACGTCGGCGCCCGCCTGCCGCAGTTGCCGCTGATACAGGTTCTCCTGGATCCGCACGACGATCTTCGTATCGGGCGCGATGCTGCGCACCGACAACGTGAGCAGAATCGCGGTCGGATCGTCCGTCACCGAAATGATCACGGCCTTCGCTTCACGCACTTGTGCCTGCTGCAGCAGATCCTCGTGCGCGGGATCGCCGAGCAATCCCGCCACGCCAAGCGACGTCGCGGCTTCGATCGCCTGCTGCTGCGAATCGATCACGATGAGCGTCGCCGGATCGACGCCGCTCTCGAGCAGTTCGCGCACCGCGATCGAGCCGGACAGGCCATAGCCGCAGACGACGATGTGATCGGACAATTGCTTCTGCAGGCGTTTCATGCGGAATTCCTCGATGACGCGCTGGATCACGAACTGATACGCCGTGCCCAGGAAAATGAACCAGATGACGATGCGGATCGGCACGATGAAGAACGCATCGATCAGGCGCGCCCGCGCAGTGACGGGCACGATGTCGCCATAGCCGACCGTCGCGACCGTGACCATCGTGAAGTACACGAGATCGGCCACGGTCATCGGCGTGCTCTTGGTCGAATCGCGCAACCCGTCGCGATCGAGATACAGCACGAGGAACGCGAGCGTGCACAGCAGCACGACCGCGCCGATCCGGAACAGCAGCGTGCGCCGCGGCGACGTCGCGGGACGCGTGAACAGCGTGCGCGCACGCGGCGCCTGCCACGGGTTGCGGGCACGACGCAGGCGTGAGCGCAACGAGCGGCGCTGGGCGGAGGGTGAAGCCAACGGGGAATCTCCT
This sequence comes from Burkholderia sp. Ap-955, assembly GCF_011753045.1. Classification (NCBI taxonomy): domain Bacteria; kingdom Pseudomonadati; phylum Pseudomonadota; class Betaproteobacteria; order Burkholderiales; family Burkholderiaceae; genus Burkholderia; species Burkholderia sp. Ap-955. The sequence goes on along the minus strand of NZ_VWWH01000117.1, from coordinate 9,116 downwards.
GAAGGATGCGGGCTCGATTCTACGATGGGTCGGTCGCGGCCGGCCGACGTCATCGCATCGATGCGTCGGCTACAGCATGCTGCGCGGCCGCACCATCGTGCCGTCGACGAAGCGCTGCGCGCGAAACGCGGACAGGTCGAGCGACGGCGCACCCGTGTCGATCCATTCGGCCAGCAGCCGCCCGACGATCGGCCCCATCGCGAAACCGTGCCCGCAGAACCCCGTCGCAATCGCGAGCCCGGACGGCGCGCCCGGCGCATCGATCACCGGAATGCCGTCGGGCAGCACGTCGATCAGGCCGGCCCAGGCCTCGACGATCTGCGCGTCCTTCAGCGCGGGAAAGATCGCCTTGAGCTTCGCGAGCGCGCGCGGCGCATGCGCGCGATTCGGCTGCGGCTGCGGATCGCGCGGCTCGATCGGCCCGGCCGCCCCGTTGATGCGGGCCAGCGCATCGCGCCACGCGGCCCCGTTCACGTGCAGCCGGAATTTGTCGCGCTGCGACCAGAACTCCGGCCAGAACAGGCTCAATCCGCGCAGGTGGCCGAGCGTCAGGTCGACGTCGACCTGCATGTCGTCGGCGAGATTGATCGCCCCGTTCTTGCGCTGCCGGATGCCGAGGCCGTGGCCCCACACCGTCGACGCCGACACCGGCGGCACCACGTTGGTGCGCATGCAGGTGCCGCGCACGGCCTGTTGCGGGAGCCGGATGCCGACGCCATCGAGCAGCCGGAAGCTGGTCGCACCGGCCGCGCAGATCACGCGCCGCGTGCGGATCGTGCCGCGCTCGGTCACGACGCCGACCACCGCACCGCCGGCCGTCTCGATCGCGGTCACGCCGCAGCCTTCGAAGAAGCGCGCCCCCGCCTCGGCGGCACGCGCGGCGAACGCGGCGGCCACGCGACGCGGCTCGGCCTGCCCGTCGGTCGCGGTGTACAGCCCGCCGAGCGTGCGTGCCTGCGGCGAAAGGCCGCTGACGCGCTCGTCGATCTGCGCGCGCGTCAGCGTGCGCGTGTCGAGCCCATGCTCGCGCGCGACGGCGAGCCACGCGTTGAACGACGCCCAGTCCGTTTCGTTGTCCGCAATATAAAGACAGCCGCCCTGCCGCCATTCGAGATCGAAACCGAGGGTTTCCTCTAACGCTTCCCAGATCTTGATGCCGGCCATCATCAGCGGCACCTCCGCCGCCTCGCGACCCTGCTGCCGCACGAAGCCCCACGCGCGGGTCGACTGCTGTCCGGCGATGCGCGACTTGTCGAGCACGACGGCCTTCAGGCCGCGCAGGCCCAGGTAATACGCGGCTGCGCAGCCCATGATGCCGGCGCCGGCGATCACGACGTCGGCTTCGGACGGGAATGGGGTGTCAGCGAGGGTCAGGGCATCATGCAGCGGATAGGTTGTCGTCATTGTTTCCTGTCAGGCGTTAATGCATCCGAATGTGGGCGGCGGTGGTAACGTCGTGACACACCTTTCACACAAACGCACCTTTCACCACGCGGAATAACGACCATTTTGCGGTAAAGTTATCTTTTCCGCGCGTGGCCGGTCGGCTCGCCCCATGGACGTCATGAAGACTGTCCGTCGAGACTGCCGCAAGGCGTCGTTCTGAACGTCACGATCCGTTCCCGTAGCATGACCACTGAAGCAATCACCACGGATTCCCTCGCGGTTGCCGAGCGCGTGCGCGAGCTGATGACCCGCAACGGCATCGGCAAGCGCCAGCAGACCACCGAGCTGTGCCGCATCCTCGACCTGAGTTTCTCGCAAGGCCACCGCAAACTGCGCGGCAGCAGCCCCTGGACGCTCGCGCAGATCAAGAAAGTCGCCGAAGCGTACGGCGAACCCGCCGCGCAGCTGTTCGGCGCGCAAACGCTCGACCCGGGCATGGTCGGCGCCTATTCGCAGGAAGCCGTCCTTTACGCGGGCGTCGCCGAGATTCCGTGCACCGCCTGGATCGGCGCGCCGCTCGAAGCCGGCGCGCGCCCCGAATTCGTCGCGTATGAACAAAACGGCCGCTGGCGCGTGCTGCGCCACACCGGCGTGCTGTACCAGAACGCGTATGACGTGCACAAGATCGAGATCTATCCGCGCCGCGCGGAAAGCGACAAGCTCGTCGTCGCGGTGATCGACCCCGATCGCGTCAGCGCGACCGAGCTGTGCCGCTATCTCGAACGCCAGGGTTTCGCGACCGCCGCATTCGACGGTCTCGCGCCGTTCGTCGATGCGCTGCAGGGCCAGGCGTTCGACGCGGTCCTGACCGAGTGGCTGTTCGACGACAGCACGGCCGCCACTGCGATCAAGGCGGTGCGCACGTCGGACAACCCGGGCGCACCGATCTTCGTGCTGACCGGCGACCTGCTCACCGGCCGCGCGAGCGAAGCCGACATCAGCGAAGTGATCCGCGCGTTCGACGTCGTCTGCTACGAAAAGCCCGCGCGCATGGCGATCCTCAGCGCCGATCTCGCGAAACGGCTCGCCCGCGGGTAACGTCCCCGGGGCCGTTCTTCCTCCGGATGGCCGACGGCCGCGCGATACGGCGGTCGTGAACAGGTGCATAGCTCAGTACAATAGCCGCACCCGTTCACGCCCACGCCGGCATCCGCCGCCCGACGCCATGGCCCGCCTCATCCCCGACGACTGGAAAAGCCTCGCCGCGACCGGCGCGGCCGAACGCGAGCGCGAAACGCTCGCCGCGCTCGAACACGCGCTGCCCGACAGCTACACCGTGTATCACGGCGTGCACTGGACCCGCGCCGACCAGGCGTTCTCGGTATTCGGCGAGGCCGCGTTCGTCGTCGTGAGCCCGGCCGGCCGCGTGCTGCTGATCGAGCAGAAGGCCGGCTTCCTGCGCGAAACGCCGAAGGGGCTCGTGAAGGTCTATCTGCAGAAGGAACGCAATGTCCCGATCCAGCTCGCGCGCACGCAGGAAACGCTGCATCGGCGCCTGACGGCCGCGCTCGGCGCGGGCGTCTACGGCGTCGAGGCGCTGCTGTACTGCCCCGACTACTCGATCCGCGACGCGTCGATCGCCGGCGTCGCGGCCGACCGCATCGTCGATGCATCGCGCAAGGCGCAGCTCGCGCAGGTGATCCTGCAGATCCTGCCTGAAGACGACGCGCACTTCCCGAACGCGCCGAAGCTCCACCATTTCCTCGCGGACGAGCTCGCGCTCACGCCCGACACGAGCGCGCTCGTCGGGCAGGCCGGCACGCTCGTCACGCGGCTGTCAGGCGGCCTCGCCGCGTGGGCGCGCCAGCTCGAATTCGTGCCGTTCCGGCTGCGCGTCACCGGCACGGCCGGCTCGGGCAAGACGCAGCTCGCCGTGCAGGCGATGCGCGATGCGGTCGCCGCCGGCAAGCGCGTGCTCTACGTGTGCTTCAACCGGCCGCTCGCCGATTACATCGCGCGCATCGCGCCGCCCGGCGCGAAGATTGCGAACTACCACCAGCTGTGCGACTGGGTCGCGCGCGACGGCGGCTACACGCCCGACTTCCAGGTGCCCGGCGAATTCGAGCGGCTCGAGGCGCGCTTCGCGGAAACGCCGATTCCCGAACGCTGGCGCTTCGACGTGCTGGTCGTCGACGAAGGGCAGGATTTCCATGCGCCGTGGGCGGCCGCCCTGGAACGCCTGCTGGCGCCGGATGGCGCATGGTGGTGGCTGGAAGATCCGCTGCAGAACCTGTACATGCGCGAGCCCGTCGCGCTGCCGGGCTGGGTCACGCTGAAGGCGCTCACGAACTACCGCAGCCCGCGCGACCTGCTCGAATTCGTGCGCGACATCGTCGGCCGGGTCGAGCCGCTGGCGGCCGAGCTGCGCTCGGGCAGCCCGTTCGACGGTTCGGATCCGTCGGTGTCGTCGTACGGGGAAGAAGGCGCGTCGGGAGACGCGCTGGCCGACGCCTGCATCGACGCGACCAAGCGGGCCATCACGCATGCGCTGTCGCTCGGCTTCCGCAAGCAGGACATCGCGGTGCTGTCGTATCGCGGCCGCGAGGGCTCGGTGCTCGCGCCGCTCGACCAGCTCGGCCCGCACCGGCTCAAGAGCTTCACCGGCAAGTACGACCTGTTCGGCAACCCGGAGTATCGCGAAGGCGACGTGCTGCTCGATTCGATCTACCGCTTCAAGGGCCAGTCGGCGCCGTGCGTGATCCTCACCGAGGTCGACTTCGACACGCTCGACGCGCGTGCCGCGCGCAAGCTGTTCGTCGGCGCGACGCGCGCGACGATGAAGCTGCTGATCGTCGCGTCGTCGCGCGCGGCCGCGCAACTCGCGGCCGTCTGATGTAACGGGCGGACGGCAGGCGGGCAAGCGCCCGCCCCGTCGCCGCCCTCGGCCGATCAGGCGACGCGGAACGCGCCGACCGCGCGGCGCAGCCCGTCGGCCTGCTCTTCCAGCGATGCGGCGGCCGCCGCGGCCTGCTCGACGAGCGCCGCGTTCTGCTGCGACACCTGATCCATCTGCGACACCGCGCGGTTCACCTGCTCGATCCCGTCGCGCTGCTCGTTCGACGCGGCCGCGATCTCGGTCATGATGCCCGTCACGCGGCCGATCGCCTGCTGGATGTCCTGCATCGTCGCGCCCGCCGTGCCGACGAGCCGCGAGCCGGTCGCGACGCGTTCCACCGATTCGCCGATCAGCGTGCGGATTTCCTTCGCCGCCGACGCCGAGCGTTGCGCGAGCGTGCGCACCTCGCCCGCGACCACCGCGAAGCCGCGGCCCTGCTCGCCCGCGCGCGCGGCTTCGACTGCCGCATTCAGCGCGAGGATGTTGGTCTGGAACGCGATGCCCTCGATCGTGCCGATGATGTCGGCGACCTTCTGCGAGCTCTGGTCGATCTCGTTCATCGTGCCGATCACTTCGCCAACCACCGTCGCGCCGCGCGTGGCGATCTCGCTCGCGGTATCCGCGCAGGCCTGCGCTTCCATCGCATTGTCCGCGTTCTGCTTCACGGTCGCGGTGAGCTGTTCCATGCTCGCGGCCGTCTCCTGCAGCGCGGACGCCTGTTCCTCGGTGCGCTGCGACAGGTCGGTATTGCCGGCCGCGATCTGGTGCGTCGCCGTCGAGATCGCTTCGGAACCCTGGCTGACCTGGCGGACCGTATCCGCGAGGCTGCGTTGCATGCCGGTCACGCCCTTGACCAGCTCGGCCATCTCGTCACGCGACGACCAGTGCACTTCCGACGTCAGATCGCCGTCCGACAGGCGGCGGAAATGCGACAGCAGCCGGTTCACCGGCTGGGTGATCGCGTAATGCAGGCCGATCGCGCAGCCGAGGCACGCGGCCAGGCCGAACGCGATACCGGCGATCGCGCCGGCGCGCATCCAGCCGTAATAGGTCTGCGCGGTGTCGTAGACATCCTTGCCGCGTGCGACCTGGTAAGCGTCGAGCGCATCGGTCGCCTGCGTGAGCGCGACCGACAGCGGCGGCGCAACCGACATCAGCAGCCGGTCGGCCTCGTCGCGACGGCCGTCGCGGACCGCGTCGATCATCGGCTTCAGCGCCTGCCCGATCAGCGCCTGGCGCGCGGCGTCGAGGCGGCTCGCGAGCGGGCCTTCGTCGCCGTCGTGCGGCATCGACGCGTAGCCGCGCCAGGCGGCGTCGGCCTTCCCGAGATAGCTCTCGGCCTTCTTGACGAGATCGGGCACTTCCGGCGCTTCCGGATGCAGCATCGCGCGGTCGAGCGTCGTGCGCACGATCGTCAGGTTCAGGCTGGCCGCCGACAGCGCGGTCTTCGCAGCCAGTTGCTGCGTATAAGCCTCGTCGAGTGCGCGGTTCGAGCTCTGCATGCCGGCGAGGCCGATCAGCCCCGACACGATGAGCAGCACGGCGACGAGGCCGAGCGTGGAGAAGATCCGCGTACGGATCGAGAAACGGGAAAACAGGGCGTTCAGGTTCATGACGGGACGTGAGCGGTGAAAAGTGCCGCGGCAATCGGTCCGCAGCACTCTGGATTACGGTTTGCCTGCAAAAAACTTGAGTCCGTCCCCGCTTTCCCCTGATCCCGGTCAATTTTCCGGGCCGGCAAATCTCCTGTTACGGTTGCAACACATCGAGGCTGAGCAGAAATTGACCCGTCAACTATCCATGGCTATATTCGACACAATTCCCTGCCATGGCAGATATATCGATGACAACCAACACCCTCCTCACTCCGCCGGCCGCCGAAACGGCTCGCCGCGACGCGCCGACCGGGCTGATCGTCGCCGCGCTGCTGCTCGTCATGCTGCTGTCCGCACTCGACCAGACGATCGTGTCGACCGCGCTGCCGACGATCGTCGGTGAGCTCGGCGGGTTCGACCAGTTGTCGTGGGTCGTCACCGCGTACCTGCTCTCCTCCACCGTCGTGCTGCCGCTATACGGCAAGCTCGGCGACCTGTACGGCCGCAAGATCGTGCTGCAGGCCGCGATCGTGCTGTTCCTGGCCGGCTCCGCGCTGTGCGGCGTCGCGCAGGACATGACGCAGCTGATCGTGCTGCGTGCGCTGCAGGGGCTGGGTGGCGGCGGCCTGATGGTCGTCACGATGGCCGCGATCGGCGATCTGGTACCGCCCGATCGCCGTGCGCGCTACCAGGGGATGTTCGGTGGCGTGTACGGCCTCGCGACGATCATCGGCCCGCTGCTCGGCGGCTTCCTGGTCGAGCACCTGTCGTGGCGCTGGATCTTCACGATCAACCTGCCGCTCGGCTTTCTCGCGCTTGCGGTGATCGGCGTCGCGTTCCGGCCACACACCGCGCATGTGAAGCACCGGATCGACTACATGGGCGCCGCGTTCCTCGCCACCGCCCTCACCTGCGTGATCCTGTTCACGAGCGAAGGCGGCTCGCTGCTGCCGTGGACGTCGCCGCAGCTGTGGATGACGCTCGTGCTCGGCGTCGTCGCGATCGGCGGCTTCATTTACGAGGAACGGCTCGCGGCCGAGCCGATCATGCCGCTCGAGCTGTTCCGTCATCGCACCTTCGTGCTGGTCAGCCTGATCGGCTTCGTCGTCGGGATCGCGCTGTTCGGCTCGGTCACGTTCATCCCGCTCTACCTGCAGGTCGTGAAGGGCTCGACGCCGTCGCAGGCCGGGATGCAGTTGCTGCCGATGATGGGCGGGATGCTCGTGACGTCGATCGTCAGCGGCCGGCTGATCTCGCGGCTCGGCTCGTACCGGATGTTCCCGATCCTGGGCACGCTGACCGGCGGCATCGCGATGGCGCTGCTGTCGACGCTGACGCTCGATACGCCGCTGCACACGATGTACGCGTACATGGCGCTGCTCGGGATCGGCCTCGGCATGGTGATGCCCGTGCTCACGCTCGCCGTGCAGAACACGGTCGAATTCCGGCACATGGGCGTCGCGACGTCGGGCGCGACGCTGTTCCGCTCGATCGGCGGCTCGCTCGGTGTCGCGGCGTTCGGCGCGCTCTTCTCGCACGGGCTGCAGTCGCGGGTGATGGCTGCGCTGCCGGCCGGCACGGAGCTGCCGCCCGCGCTCGGGCCGGCCGCCGTCCACCGGTTGCCGGATGCCGTGCGCGATGCGTACCTGCATGCGTTCGCCGGTTCGCTGCACGTCGTGTATCTGGCGGCGGCGACGGTCATCGCGATCGCATTCGTGCTCGCGTGGTTCGTCGAGGATGCGCCGCTGCGCAAGCACAACTGAGCGTCGCGCGGATCGCGACGCGAGCGTCGAGCCGCATCGCGATCCCCATCCTTCGCCATCAAGGCACCAGCACGACCCCACCCGTCGTCGCACGCGACTCCAGCAACCGGTGCGCCTCGGCCGCCTGTTCGAGCGGCACCCGCGCGCCGATCTCCACGTGCATCCCGCCCGCCAGCCGCTCGAGCGTCGCGCGCGCAGCCTCCCGATATCCGTCGACGTCACGCGCGATGAAGCCGAGCACGCTCGGCCGCGCCAGCGCGATCGACCGCGCCGGCCCCAGTTCGTCGAGATCGAACGTCTGGCGCGCACCGATCGCGGCCACCTGCCCGATACTCGCGACCATCCCGAACGGACGGACCGCGCCGAGCGTGCGCGTCAGCACGTCGCCGCCGATCCCGTCGATCGCATAATCGACCCCCGCGCCGCCGCCGAACGCGCGTGCCGCCGCGACAAAATCCTCCTCTCGGTAATCGACGACCGCCTCGGCGCCATGCTTGCGCGCGAGCGCGGCCTTCGCGGCCGACCCGACCGTGCCGATCACCCGCGCGCCGAGCGCCCGCGCCCATTGCGTCGCCAGCAGCCCGACGCCGCCGGCCGCCGCATGCACGAGAACCGTGTCGCCCGCGCCGACCTGCCGCACGCGATTCAGCAGCATATAAACGGTGATCCCTTTCAGCAGCCCGGCCGCGGCGGCTTCGTCGCTCAACCCGTCGGGGATCGGCAGCACGCGCCCGGCCGGCATCGTGCGCAGGCTCGCATAGCTGCCGGTCGGCATGCCCGCATACGCGACACGCTGGCCGGGGACGAGATCCGTCACGCCCGGGCCGACCGCATCGATCACGCCGGCCGCTTCGACACCGAGCGCATCCGGCAGCGCCGGCAACGCGTGCGCGCCCGTCCTGAAATAGATGTCGACGAAATTCACGCCGATCGCGGTCTGGCGAATCCGCACTTCGCCGGCGCCGGGCGGCGCGACGGGCGCATCGACGCGGCGCAGTACGCCGGTGTCGCCGTAACGGTCGATCCCGATCCGGATGGCGGTGGCAGGCTGGGTCATGACGTTCCTCGTAATCGAATGAAGTGACACGATCATCCCATCGCGCATAATCGAACGGAATTCCCGTCAATCGCCCATCTACTGTGCAAAATTCGACCGATCAGGATCCCGTTCCCGCGTCCGCGCTGCCGATGAGCTGGGACGACATCCGTTATTTCCTCGCGGTGATGCGCGGCGGCAGCCTGTCGGCCGCCGCGCGGGCGCTGCAGGTTCAGCATTCGACGGTCGCGCGGCGCATCGACGCGCTGGAGTCCGCGCTCGGCATCCGGCTGTTCGACCGCCTGCCGCGCGGCTGGCCGCCGACCGACGAAGGGCTGCACCTGGCCGAGCACGCGGCACGCATCGAAACCGACGCGCACGCGTTCGCGCGCGCCGCCCAGGGTGCGGCGGCGCTCGACGGCGTGGTGCGCGTATCGGCG